>DQUE01000205.1 GCA_015662405.1 Sulfurimonas autotrophica
AAAAGCATCAGGATCATTATAATACGGAGGACGAATGATGGCTGCATCACTCTTACTCTCTTTTGTTCCCTCTTGTATGGAGGAAGAGAGAAAACTAAAAAGCTCCCTTCTTTCCATTGTTAACTATTTCGAAGTATCAATATTTTTCATCCACTTAGACTCATCCCAAGTAGATTTAGAAGCACCTTCTGAGTCTACAAAAACAGGTTTGAATCTATTTTGGTCAACTAGCGTATTTGTTGCCTGTGGAGCATGACATTGTGTACAATTAAATCTACCCGCATACAATTTATCATGTGTCGTTTTTATAGATACATCTGATAGTGTTTCACTTGATGAATTTTCAACAACTTTACCATCTTTAAGAATTTTATCACCGATCACCTTTGTGGATGGTCTAAAATTTGTAAAGTGTGAAACCGGAATCGGTGTTGCTCCCATAGATGCAGCAATTTCTGGCATATGACACTGGACACATTGATTATTATTCTCTGTAACCGGCAACATTCCTGTTGTGTCATGTGGAATCATTGGTGGAGCATCTTGGTATGCTCTCTTAAACTTCTTAGAAGTACCTGGTGCAGCAGAGTGGTACTCTACTACTGGTGGAACAACATCCTCTTTTAAAAGATCTGCAGTTCCTCTATAGCCTAACTGACTTTCATCTATTATTGGCTTTACTTGTGCTTTTTCTTGAGGTTTTGCAGTCTCATTACATCCAACAAGCAGTAGAGTTGCTGTTGCTAAACCAATTGTAACTTTTGTCAAAATTTTCATTTTACTCTCCCATTTTTTTATTTTGAATAAAATCTCTTATCGAGAATCTTAAAGCATCATCATCGCACACTTCTATACATCTTGCACAATTTGTACACTCTCCTGAGAGTACAGGAAGGGACTCTTTACCAATCATATGAAGCACCTGTTTTTCAGGACAAACTACTTTACACTTCATACAAAGCGTACAATGTTCCTCTGTATGATGTACTCTTATAAAACTAAACTTTCCTAATAGTGAATAAAATCCACCAAGCGGACATACATGCCCGCACCATCCATTCTTGAGAACAAATAGATCAAAAAGAAATATCAGAGCAATGGCCGCCCAACCAAAACCCATACCAAACACAATACCTCTATGCATCATTGAAATCGGAGATACAAATTCAAAAGCTGCTATGCCCATAAAAGCTGAGACTATTAAACTTAAACCTAAAACCCAATATCTCACGCCTCTTGTTATTGGCTGCTTTGTTGTCTGTGCTCTATCTATATCTAACAGGCGTCTTAGGTACGATGCACTATCTGTTACCATATTTATAGGACAAACCCAAGAACAAAATGCTCTTCCACCGACTATAAAATAAAACAGTGCTATAACTGCTACACCTAAGAGTAAATCAATTGCAACAACTGCACCTGCAGCAACCATTTGTAGTACTGCATAAGGATCACTCATCGGAACAATACCAAAGAGTTTAGAAGCACTCAAATTTCCTTCTAGAATTTTCCATCCCCAGGCATTTGCACCAAAATAAAGCACTAAAATTGTAATCTGTGTCAATCTTCTTAAAATAAGATAGCGATAACTACTCCATAATTTACTCATCTAATAAGCCTTCTAAACCACTGTTGAGTCTATCAACTGCTTTTTTTCTACTTACATCTGTTGTGGTATGAATTGTCTGCGCATCTTGCAATCGTGCTTCATCTTTCTTATCCCAACCTTTGATGTAGTGATTTCCGGCTTTACCCATTGCCACTTCACGAGGTAGTATAAAAATAGCCGGCTTTTCAGTAACACAAGCATTTTCACACATTCCACAACCTGTACATGCATCAGCATGCACTACTGGTTTTAAAAATGCATGTTTTCCTGTTCTCTCATTCTTCGTGTACTCTACTGTTATGGCTTGTCCCATAATAGGACAAGCTCTATAACACGCATCACATTGAATTCCCCAAAAAGCAATACAGCTGTGTTCATCAATAACCGCTAAGCCCATATCAGCACTATTTATATCCAACTCTCCATTGCGTATTACACTCGATTCATCCAATGCACCACTTGGACAAACAGGCACACAAGGAATATCTTCACACATATAGCAAGGTGTCTCTCTTGGTATAAAAAATGGCGTACCTATGGGTTTGTGATCTCCAGGTTTAGCAAGCATCAATGTATCATATGGACAGGCTTCTACACACAATCCACATTTTATACAAGTCTTAAGAAAATCCTCTTCAGGTAGTGCCGCGGGCGGACGCAAAATCAGCGGTGAAGCTTTCGCACCATCAAGATACGCACTCCATAAAAATCCGCCAATCGCTGCATAACCAACACCTCTTGCCATATTGAGGATAAATTTTCTTCTATCACTCATTGCTTCTTTTTTCATTATATATTCTTTTTATTTACGCTTTATAAATTTTAACAGCACACTTTTTAAAGTCTGTCTGTTTAGACATTGGACAAGTTGCATCTAATGTGACTTTATTTATAAAAACACGCTCATCAAACCATGGCACAAAAACTAATGGTTTTGGAGGTCTATTACGTCCACGAGTCTCAACACGCGCTCTTACTCTACCACGGCGTGATTCTACCCAACATAAATCATGATCTTTAAGACCTCTCTCTTTCGCAGTCTCAGGGTTCATATACACAAGCGCCTCTGGTACTGCACGATAGAGCTCTGGTACACGCATAGTCATAGTACCTGAATGCCAATGCTCAAGAACACGACCTGTACATAACCATAAATTATACTCTTCATCTGGCATTTCAGGTGGATCCATATATGGACGAGCAAAGATTTTTGCTTTATCTGTCAATGGTTTTTTCTTTTTATCTGTTATACTCGTTAAATTACCTGCTGGCAATGCTTTTGCAAGTGAACCATAAAATGCAAACTCACTTCCTCTACCATTCTCTTTTGCATGTTTTGCAGCATATGGATCAAATTTCACATTAAATCTCCATGCAGTCTCTTTTCCATTGACAACAGGCCATTTTAATCCACGAACTTTATGATACGTTACAAAATCAGCCAAGTCATGACCATGACCACGACCAAATGATGCATACTCCTCCCAAAGGTACTCATGAATCATAAAACCATAACCTTTAAAGACTTTTCCATCACTTCCAACAACATTTCTCTCATCACCGAGACACTCTGAGTTGTCATACCCTTTTTGAGGAAAACTATCTAAATCTATCTTATAAGATTTTGCTCTCTCATTTGCGTAAAGAATCTCAAACATTGTTGTATCTGGTTTATACCCCATTGCATATGCTTTCTTACGAACATCTGGAAGTTTTTTCCCATTTCTTAAGGTATATTCACCCCATAAATCATCTACAGTAAATCTTTTTGAGAGCTCAATCCACTGCCATGTATCACTCATGGCATCACCTACAGGAAGAACTTGTTGTCTCCAGTGCTGAGAGCGTCTCTCTGCATTTCCATATGCACCCCATTTTTCATAAATCATAGCAGATGGTAAAATCAAATCAGACACCATCGCAGAGATACCAGGATACCCATCACTTGTC
>DQUE01000150.1 GCA_015662405.1 Sulfurimonas autotrophica
AAGCTTTTGACTCTTCTCTTTGAGTTGTGGATTTTTCACTATTTCCATAAGTTTTAACTCTATATCTTGCCCCTCTCTCACACACCATGCTAAATTATCTTTAACAAGAAATTGCGCATTATGATATTGATGATCACCCGCTGCATAAGGATAGGGAATGAAGAGTGCCGGACAGCCGTTAGCTGTAAGTTCCCAAAGTGTTGATGCCCCTGCTCGTGAAACTGCCAAATCAGCCCGTGTAATCAACTGAGCAAGCTCCTTCGTAAAAGCATATAATTCAACACTAACGCCCAATTGCTCATATTTTTCTCTTACCCGCTCATAATCAGCTTCTCCTGCTTGATGGATGATGGCTATATTCATTTTTTTTAGTGTATTGGCTACATGTAATGCTAGATCATTAATCGCTCTTGCACCCTGCGAACCGCCTAAAAATATAATGGTTTGTAGTTGCTCTCTGACTCTAGAGTTTTTATAATAGACCTCTTTGACAGGATAACCTTGAATCTCAGAGTGCTTATCATACCCACAAACAAAATTTTTGGCATATCTTTTGAGTAGTCTGTTTAGACGCCCTTGTACTGAGTTTTGTTCATGGATAAAAAGTGGAATAAAAAGGCTCAATGAGGCAAAAGAAGCAGGTGCTGCAGAAAAACCACCAACACTATATGTTGCTTGAATTTTATGTTTTTTTAGAATTTCTCTTGCTTGTAAAAATGCTTTAAAGACCCTATAGAGTGCTTGCAGTTTTGCAAAGCCTTTTTTATTGACAACACCTGTTGTTTGTAAAAAATAGACATGCGAAAAATTGCTCTGTTGCTCAAAGTAGTTTCTGTCTTGCCCTGAAGTTGAACCGATAAAAATCACTGCATGCCCCTTTGCAACAGCAGCCTCCAAAAGAGCCTCTGCAATCATCAAATGACCACCTGTTCCACCTCCTGTTATGCATAACTTCATTCACACTCTCCTTTAATCCATTTTCGCTTTTTTCGATGCCATGAGTACCATACCAACACCAAAAGCAGCACCCAACATTGCCGAACCACCATAAGAGAGAAAAGGAACCGAAATTCCTTTAATAGGCGTAATTCCACTAATTCCATAAGCATTGACCAAAAAAGAGAATGAAAGAATAAGCCCAATACCAATACTAAAAAGATATATACTTGTATCTTTTGTTCTGTTGGCTATTTTAAATATACGCTGAACCATCCACATAAAAAGAATAACAACTACTACAACACCAAAAAAACCAAACTCTTCTGCAAGGCCTGCTAAAACAAAATCTGTATGCACCTCACTTAAAAATCCAAGTTTAAACGTGCCATTTGCAAGACCTGTACCAAAGAGTCCACCATTATGGATAGCATTTAAAGAGTGTCCAATTTGATATGGTTCTACCTCAACGGGGACTCTTAGTCGCTGTGCAATTGCTTCAGGCAAAAGCTCTAAAACAGAGTTTTGTGCCAATGCCCACCACGATTTTATACGCAAAATTCTATGCTCTGCTGTCACAATAAAAAGAATGATTGCTCCAAAAATAACTGCTAAAATAGATAAAAAGAATCGAAAACTGCTTCCTGCAAAAATCAGCATAAAAAGAAGAGTCGCTCCCAAAACAACAACCTGTCCCAAATCTTTTTGTAAAAAAGCTATGATAAACATCGTACCTAAAAAGATAATGGCATAAGGCATAAATCTTTTAAACTCATTAGAGAGTCCCATGCCGTCATGATGACCTAGTTTACGGGAGAAACTCCAGGCAAGAAAGTAGATAAAACCAACTTTAAAAAACTCCACTGGTGCAAGAGAAAAGCCTGCTATTTTTATCCAACGCTTTGCTCCACCAACCTCAGAAACAACACTTTCAGGAAGAAACGGCATAGCGATCATCAATATCAAAGAACCAAAAAAGAGTGTAAAGCCTATAGGTTTCAACCACTTATCAGGATTAAGCTGTGAGAGTAAAAACAGTAATAGTATGCTAACAAATCCAAATATGCTCTGTCGAATAGCAAAATGAAACTCATTGACACCAAAAAGGAGTGTTGTATAGGGGGTGAGTGTATAAGAGAGTAGTATGCTAATGCCAATTAATAGTGACACAAGCGTAAAAAGTTTTCTATCAGCACTCACCATAGGCTACTTTATCTTATTTATTTTTAAAACAAATTCAACTTCAGGTTTTGAGAGATGCAGCTCTCTTGAAATAACTTCTATAGAAGCCCCCTGTTTAAAAAGGGATATAATTTTTTCATCATCATTGCCATGAACTGATGCGGGAATAGATATCTGTTTGACACCACTCTCAAGTTGCACTATCTTATTTTGCATCTCATGCTCTATGGTATTCATATGCTCTTGTAACTGTTTGATTGCTAAAGAGAGTGGATGCACCATATCATATACACTCCTCTCAATCTCTTGATAGATCTCATCATCACTCATTCTTTGCGTATTCTCTTGCAAGTTTCCTTGTGTTTTGTCTAGCTTTTTTTGCAAATAGTAGAGCTCTCTATTTAAATCTTCCACAACAGAGGCAACAGAACGAATATTGCGCGAGTACTCTGCATCTTTTGTAAAAACATAATAGAGCAGATACAAAATTATAGCCCCAAGAAGTATAACAAGGTAGGAAACATCAAAACTAAAGTTTTCTAAGTTCACTGTTTTTTCTCTTTTAATTCACGAATCAAAACACGCTCACGCGCAGTTAAATAAGCAGCCCACTCTTTTTCATCTCTTTCATGCATTCTTGTAATCTGTGCTAAATCAGGAGAGAGTGCTTGAAAAAAGACCCCAATATCACGTTTTGGATATACCGGCATTGCTATACGCCCATAATACTCTTTTCCTGCTTGCAATATTGGTTCTTCAAGTGCAAAATGTTCAAATCCTATCGCTTTTATATGCGCTTCATTTGTCAAAGAGACTCTTTTTGGCATCTCATTTTTTAAAAACATCTCTAGTGCATCTATTTTTCGATGTAACTCTACCATCAAGTTGAGCAATACAGGATCACTATCAGCTGTTTCACCTCGTGCTTTTGCAAGTTTGAGCCATTGAGAGATTGGATCATCATCACTCTCACTGAGCTGCTGATACTCTCTCTCATATGCCTTTTTATTGAGATCAACTTCTGAAAAAACGATATCTATGGGTGCAGGAACTAAACGTGGATTACTCATGCAACTATCCTATCTAAAATAATAAAAATTAAAAAAGCAATGCCCAAATATCCATTTACTGTAAAAAAAGCACGATCAATTTTTGTAAAATCTTTGCGTACTAGTTTTTGCTCATAAAAGAGCACAAAACCACTTCCTATAGCCGCAATATATGCAAAAACTCCAAGATCTGCTGCCCAGACAAAAAGTACCCAAAACAAAACAGCTAACGCATGAAAAAGAGCTGAAATAAAAAGCGTAGCATCTGCTCCATAACGCGAGGGAATAGAGTACAAACCATGCTCCTTATCAAACGCAATATCCTGCAGTGAATAGAGCAGATCAAACCCTGCAACCCAAAAAATCACCCCTAAAGAGAGCAAAACAGACCACAAGGTAACAGAAGCACTCACAGCTACTACACCAGCAATAGGGGCAAGTCCAAGAGCAACTCCAAGAACAACATGTGCCAAAGAGGAGAAGCGTTTAAAGTAAGAGTATGCAGCCAAAACAGATAAAATAGGAATGCTCAAAGCAAAAGCAAGTGAATTAATCATGTACGCCACTGCTATAAAAACAACTGCATTTACAATAATAAAAATAAGGATACTACCCTTATCAAGTCTGCCATCCACATTGGGACGACTACTTGTTCTTGGGTTTTTTGCATCTATGTCACTATCAGCATAACGATTGACACCCATTGCAAAATTTCTTGCACTTACAGCTGCTAAAATCCCCATAATAAAGAGCCACAGACCAAACCACCCATCAGCAGCCACTATCATTGCTATAAAAATAAACGGCAATGAAAAGATAGAGTGTTCAAACATTACAAGTTCATTAAAATCTTTTGCTTTTTGTATTATTCGTTGCAAATTCAAACCTCATCTGTCTATTTTTCATATTCTACCCAAATGTGATTTAAACTTTAATGATTTTGGATGGCTATATACTCATATTTTAAGATGTTTTTTTATGAACATCCCTCTACTATGATTTTAATATATATCAAACAAATATTTTAGTAAAATGTTTGAAATTTCAACAAGGGCAATGTAATGATAAAACATATCTTTTTCCTCTCTCTTCTACTCTTTTTCAATGCTTGTAACCTTAGTGAATCAGAAGAAGAGATCATGGCAAAAAAACTACAACAGAAAAAAGCTTTTGAAGAGAAAGTTGCACAAACAAAAGAGGTGCAACTCAAAAAAATCGATGCCCAAAAAGAGCAAGAACTAGCAAAAATCAATGCACAAACAACTCTAGCCCAAATGGAAAAAGCACAACTGCTTGAAAAAATAAAACTTGAAGCAGCAGCCCAAAAAGAAAAAATACTTTTGGCTCAGGCGAAAGAGAAAGCAGCATTTGAAGCAAAACTGCGTGACTTAGAACGCCAAAATGCTATGGAGCTAAAGCGTTATCTTTTACTTATACTCTTTTTTATCTTAGTTATTGCTACCTATTTTATCTATCTCTATTTTAAACGCAGGCATGATGACAAACTCAAAGCCTATCAGGACAATCTCGAAAAATATTTTCATCAACAAGAAAATATGACAAAAATGCGAATAGCCGAAAAAATCATTGACACTGTTGCCAGCGGAAAGCTTGCAAAAGAGCAAGAGAGTGCACTTATAAAAGCACTCAGTGGAACCATCACACCATCGGCACAAACAAAACTGCTCATTAATGAAAGCAGTGAAGAAGTTGAACTCATTGAAGAGAAAAAATGAGACCACACCAACTTGCTATCATAGGGCCGACTGCGTCAGGAAAGAGTGATTTAGCAATTACCATTGCACAAAAGATTGATGCTTATATCCTCTCCATTGACTCACTAAGTATCTACAAAGAGGTAGACATTGTCTCTGCAAAACCATCCAAAGAAGAGCTTGCACAAATAAAACATTTTGGAGTAGATGAGCTCTATCTCAATGAATACTTCAGTGTTGATATTTTTATAGATCTATACAAAAACGTCTCTCTTACATGTAAAAAGGAAGGGAAAAATCTCGTTATAGTGGGTGGTACATCTTTTTATCTTAAATCTTTACTTGATGGACTTTCACCCTTGCCACATATTACCAAAGAGCATCATTTCCATGTAAAACATAAACTACAAAACTTACAAGCATCCTATGATTTTTTAACAAAGATTGATGCAACTTATATGCAAAAAATAGCTCCTACTGACAAATACCGCATAGAAAAAGCGCTCCTGATTTATGAAGCGTCACAGCTGCCACCAAGCCAATGGTTCAAATTAAACCCATCAGTGCCACTCATAACAGATTTACCGATTTACAATATTGCTATCGATCGCCAAATCCTCCGTGAACGTATCCACAAAAGAACACAAAACATGTACAAACAAGGGCTTATTGACGAGGTCGCTTTTTTGGAACAAAAATATACAAGAGCACCACATGCCATGGGTGCGATAGGTATTGTAGAGGTGCTTGATTTTTTAGATGGCAAAATTAAAAAAGATGCAATGCTTGCACTTATATCTACCCATACAGCGCAACTTGCTAAGAGACAGCAGACCTTTAATCGCACACAGTTTAGTGATGTAACAAGTGCAGAACTTGAGAATTTAGAGGATATTATTCTTCACAAATTTGACTATACATAGCAGGACGTCTATCTTTTAAGAGTGCCCAATACTCCCTTTGCTTAGCATTTTCATCTAAATCAAATTCAGCATAAATTATCTCTTCTCTCTCTCTTGAGGCTTCAGCAATCTTTTTACCTGTATAGTCTGTAATGAATGAGGAACCATAAAAAGTAAGTTCACAGCTCTTTGCTCTCTCTTTTCCTGTTCGATTTGCAGCCACTATCGGCACTGTATTTGTCGCGGCATGTCCCATCTGTACTCTCTGCCAGTGCTCTTTTGAATCTATCCCAATCTCAGGCTCACTGCCAATGGCTGTTGGGTAAAATATAATCTCTGCTCCCATCAGCGTCAAAGCACGTGCTGTCTCGCAAAACCACTGATCCCAACAGATCCCGATACCAATCTTTCCATATGCTGTTGCATAGACTTTAAAACCACTATCTCCAGGTGTAAAATAGAACTTCTCTTCATAACCTGGGCCATCTGGTATATGTGTTTTTCTATAGTTATCCATCACACTTCCATCTGCATCTATACAGACAAGTGAATTAAAATAGCCCTCTTGTGCTTTTTCAAAATAGCTAACCAATACAACAACATGGCACTCTTTTGCTAGCGCTGCAAAATGTTGGATGAGTCTGTTGTTTTTTAGAGGTCTTGCCCAAGCAAAATATTTCTCATCTTTCTCTTTACAAAAATAGACTCCCGAAAAAAGCTCAGGTAGCAGTATAATATTTGCCCCATTTTCAGCAGCCTCACGAACAAACGCTTCAGCCTTTACGACATTATCTTGTTGCTCTTCGCTCATGCTCATCTGAATTGCGGCTACTTTTATTGACATCTCTGACCTCTACTACTATTATATTCTTAATTCTATTTCACAAAATTCTACTCTATTTTTCCTTATAGTTTTCATTAACTAGGAATGGCTATAATACTGGAAAAAATATGGAGAAGATATATGAAAAATATACTTATAGGAATTTTAGCAACTTTTTTACTGCTTGGATGTAGTTCAAAGAG
>DQUE01000133.1 GCA_015662405.1 Sulfurimonas autotrophica
CAACTTAAGCCAAATTTATTCTTTAATATTGTTTTATTTGAATTTTATCTTTATCTAGCTAGAATATGCTTTATTTAACATAAAGCAGAGCATTGTGATTACACTACAGCAAATAGATTCGTTTATAGATAAGGTACCACCTTCTCCAAAAGTTTTAAAAGAGACTATCTCTTTACTAAACGAAGGAGAATTGGTAAAAGCAGCAAAAGTTGCCAAAAAGGATCCTGCATTAAATAGTTACTTAAAAGAGCTTGCAAACAAGCCTATTTATGGATTAAAAAATGAAGTAAACGATATTTCGCAAATCTTTGGAATTTTAGGCGTATCAAAATCACAACAAGCCACTTACAATTATATGATTTCTTTACTTTCACCTGCACAATGGAAACTTTTTGGACTAAACAAATCCTCTTTTTCTGACCTGCAGGCACAACTTTGCACAAATTGGCTAAAAATTACTTCTCACCTTCATATAAACGACAAAAATATACAAAGTGCAATTGCTCTATTTCCTAGCAGTATCATTGTTGCAGAAGCACTTTTTTGTGAAAAGTTAGCAGATGTAAAACTATTACGAAGTGTTGATGAAATAGACCTCAATACCATTTTACAAAGACTTTGTAAAATGGATCTCTTCGATATTGCACAACGCATTACACAAAAATGGGAAATGCCACAAATAGTCGCAGAGATTATTCAAGTATCATCAGGTATAAAACCATCTACAGATAAAACAGTTACAATGCTAGGGAAGTGGATGCACCTCCTTCTCTTTTATACTTTATCAAAACCTCTTTTTATAGAAGCACAGCTCAATGATTTTATTGACTTTCAAATAGATTATGTTAGTGATATATATGATGACTTTTCACAATTAATGGAGATTGCATGAGAGCAGTTATACGAGATGGGGCAGGAGTGTTCCATCCTCAAGGGTTTTTAGACGGGACATCAAGTTCCTCGCTACTGAGTATTGAAGATATTGAAGCGACTAGTAAAAGTAAAACTTCTATGATTCTAGTTTCACTCAAAAAAGTCATTTTTTTTAACAAAAATGGCTTAGATACTTTTATAGAAATGTTTCAAAAAGTAAGAAGTAGCAATCAAGCTATTGTCGGGTTTTGCGATTACGATAAAAAGAAATATACTGCAATTAGAAAATTTTATGGCAATGATATAAGTTTTTCACTCTTTAAAACGCAAGAAATAGCTGCTCTTTTTTCAGATAGTTTTAAAGAAAAAAATAAAAATGTTCTCTTGTACAGTGATGACAAATCCCAAAGAGCAGCACTTGCAATAGAACTTCATGACAATGGACACAACCCCATTGTTGCACAAACACAAGAAGAGTTTTTAAAAAAATCAGAGCTTAAAAATGCCTATGATGTTATTATAGAAGATACGTTTCTTGGACAAATGGGACAAAAGGTTGCAACGCGAGTAACAGGAAATGCCATTATTTATACAGTATCATCATTTTTGGATGCTGAAATTAAAAATACTTTTAATATAACTTATCATAATAACTCCTTAAATGTCGGCTTTCGTCTCTTTATCTTTGATGCATATAAAGTTGTCAGCATGAATGTCCATGCACTCAACTTTTTTTCAAAACTCTCATCAGCTGCTGCAGAGTATAATGCAACAATCTGTTTTGTGGGTATGTCATTTGAAAAAACACCCCTCTCTTTCAAAGAGACGCTAGAGGATGCCGGAATACTGTTTTTTGATCAGATGGATGATATTTTACAAAATAAAGAACTTTTAAAAGAGCTTGGAACAAATAGTGCCGCCGTAGTAAAAAACAAACGCACTCTCAATAAACTCCTCGTAGCAGAACTACCAAATTTTATTGATGCAACTGTAGCAACCATTGAAATGATGACAAATTCAAAAGCAAAAAAAGATGCAGTAAAAGTAGATACAATTAAAATTACCAATAAAAAAGATAAAATCGCAAGTTCGATAGGGTTTTATGGTGATATCGATGGAATGATAATGCTGGTATTTCCTCTTGGCATAGCAAAAAAAGCTTGTGAACTTCTTATAGGAGAAGATACTAACGATCAAGAACTCATACTTGATACTCTAGCTGAACTAGTAAATATTGTCGGTGGTAAAATAAAAACACTTCTTGCAGATGAAAATATTAGTGTTGATATTACACTTCCTCGAACCTATCATGATGTTGACACTCTTTTAGAAGTTGCAGAGGGGAAAAAAGGTGTTCAAGTTGATTTATCTTTTGATAATGACAAATTTTTATTTTTCTTAACAAGATAAAAGCTACTCTCGATTATAATTGCATAATAAATGAAAGGAACATAATGCAAGTAGCTCCTAGTATTCTCTCAGCCGACTTTGGAAATTTGGCACGTGATGTAAAAGAAATATGTGATGCAGGATGTGATTTAGTCCATGTTGATGTTATGGACGGACACTTTGTACCCAACTTAACTCTTGGCCCTGTTGTTGTCTCAGCCATAGCAAAAGCTGCCACAAAACCACTTGACATTCATCTTATGGTTGAAAACAACACTTTTTTTGTAGAGCTTTTTGCTCCTTTACAACCAAAATATATCTCTTTTCATATTGAAGAAGAGAAACATCCACATAGGCTTATACAAAAAATTCGCTCACTTGGTATAAAACCCTGTATAGTCTTAAACCCAAATACTCTCCCTGAAGAGCTTGAGTATCTTCTTGCTGATTTAGACATGGTTTTACTTATGAGTGTAAATCCTGGCTTTGGTGGACAGAGTTTTATTGACACAGTACTTCCAAAAGCAAAAAAACTTGATGCTATAAGAAAGAGGCTTAATCCTAAGTGTCTCATTCAAGTTGACGGTGGAGTGAGTGATAAAAATATTCAAGCATTAAAAGAGGTCGGCGTAGATGTAGTAGTGGCAGGAAGCTATGTTTTTAAACATGAAAGTAAAGAAAAAGCTATAAAGAGTCTGCAAATATAATGCGTACAAAAATCTGTGGTATTACCTCTTATGAAGATGCAATGATAGCTATAGATGCTGGAGCCGATGCACTTGGTTTTGTCTTTTATGAAAAATCTCCACGCTACTTGACACCTTTACAAGCCAAAGCAATCATTCAAAAACTTCCTCCTTTTGTTGAAAAGGTAGCCCTGTTTGTTAATGTCGATGCGCAAACTGTAAACCTTACATGTAAAGAGATTGGGGCGACACTTGCACAAATTCATTTTGAGGCAGAAGAAACATTTTATGAAGCGCTTACAATTTCTCATATAAAAGTAATACGCGCCAAAAAAAAAGAGGATCTAGAGCAATATCCTCATGAGTACAGAGTTGTCGATGCTTACTGTGAAGCGTATGGTGGTGCTGGAAAACAGATAAA
>DQUE01000118.1 GCA_015662405.1 Sulfurimonas autotrophica
GTAGTTTCTGGTAATAAAAAAAGTAGTAGTGCAACTTTTGTTACGCAAGCTATTAAGATAAAGTATGAAAATGTAGATATTATTGCTGCAAAGATTCGCTATCTCCTCTCAAAGAGTGCGAAATTGATGACGCTCAAAGAGAATAATACACTCTTAATTACAGATTATCAAAAAAATATTGCAACAATCAAGCAGGTATTAAAATTTTTAGATAAAGATAAATCAAATACAATAGAGATTGTTGCTATAAAAAATATTGATGCGAAAAGACTCCTTACAAAATTAAATACACTCCAAAAAGCACTATTTAATCAAAAAATTGTTTCGCAAAAAGTAACTATGGTAGCAGATGAGAATACAAATAATCTCTTGCTCGTTGGAAATCGAAAAAACCTAAGTAGCATAACTGCTATCATTAAACGGCTCGATATTGAAACGGATGTAGGTGATACAATAGAGGTCTTTAAGTTAAAAAATTCCGATGCAAAAGCGGTTTCAAAGACGCTAAACGATATTGTATCAAAGAAAAAATATAGCGATGCAGCACTCAAGCCAAATATCTCTGTAAGCGAAGAGATCAATGCTGTTGTTGTTATTGGTGATCCAATTATACTCAAAGGAGTTGCAAAGATTATACAGACGCTTGATAGAGAGAAGTATCAAGTATATGTACAGGCAAAAATTATTGAAATCAATAAAGAAAAAAGTGAGAATATTGGCATAAAGTATGGTTTTGCTGCTGGTGATATCTCATCATCTGGACTTTATGCTATGAGTGCGAATTTTGGATCAAATGATATTACGAATTTAGCCTTTACGACTGTTTCAAATTCACTTGGAGCAGATATTATAGGTGTTAGTAGATCAGCACTTGCACTTGGAGCAGCGATTGATTTTTTGCGGCAAAATGGTGCAGCAAAATCGATCTCTAATCCATCAATTTTATGTGTAAATAATCAACCATCATCTATCTACGTAGGAAAGACTATCTCTGTCGCAACAGGGACAACAACAACGGCAGGGCTTACTGGTGTGACAAATAGCTATAAGCGCGAGGATGTTGGATTGACACTTGAGATAAAACCTAGAGTCTCGTCAAAAGATAAAGTGACACTTGAGGCTACAGCAGTGTTGGAGAATATTGTAGATGATGGAACAAATAATGCAACAGGACAGCCAGTAACCTCCAAACAAGAGGTAAAAACACAGGTGATTTTGCGTCATGGTGAGAGTATTATTATTGGCGGATTGGTAAAAAACTATGAGCGTAATCAAGTCTCAAAAGTTCCTCTACTTGGCGATATTCCCCTCTTAGGTGCACTCTTTCGATCAAAATCGAAGACTCTGCAACAAGATAACCTTGTTGTGATACTTACACCTTATATTATTGATAAATCAAATGAGCTCTCAAAACTGCAAAGAGAATTAGGAATGCTCTCAAAAATTCAAGAGGTTTACAACAAAGAGATCTTTAAAAGGATACAAGAAAACAATGATAGCAATTGAACCACTGCATAATACTACACTTGAACCTGTAGAGATTGCAGAATTAGATGTTACGCTTTGCTTGAAAAACTATCTTCTTTTTACGCAAATAGATGAAAAGATAGTAGCAGTTACATCACAGAGATATCTTCACAGCTCTGCAAACCTCTACTCAAAACTTGATGGAAAATATACTCTTGTTTTGATTGATGATGACTCTTATGACCTACTTTATAATCGTTATCTTGAATTGCGACGAGATAAAGAGATTGCAGTAATGCAAGATGAACCAGTGGATAAGAGTGAGGAGGAGACGCTCTCCTTGACTGATTTTTTGCGTACCTCAAAAGATATTTTAACAAGTGAAGAGTCTGCACCTGTTATTAAGTTTGTCAACGCACTCTTTTATCAAGCTATCAAGAAGGGTGTATCTGATATTCACATAGAGGTTTATGAGACAAGAGGTGAAGTTCGGTTTCGAATCGATGGAATGCTCACAAAAAATGCAGAGCTTGACAAGAAGATTGTTGGGCTTATTGTAAGCCGTATTAAGGTTATTTCAAATCTTGATATTTCAGAGAAGCGAATCCCTCAAGATGGTCGTACGCAAATAAAGATCGCAGGTGAACTGCTTGATGTACGTGTCTCGATTCTGCCAACATTTTATGGTGAACGTGTTGTTATGCGTCTTTTGATGCAGAGCTCACAGATACCAAATATAGAGGAGCTTGGGTTTGATGCTAGCCTCATAAAAGATATTAAAAAGCTTCTTCAGGCATCACACGGCATTATTCTTGTAACTGGACCAACAGGAAGCGGAAAGACAACATCACTGCACTCATTTTTGCGTGAGGTTGAAGAGCCACATAAAAATCTTATCACAGTAGAGGATCCTGTGGAGTATAAGAGTGAAAATATTTCACAAATTCAGGTCAACGAGAAGGTTGGGCTTACTTTTGCTACCGCATTGCGTTCTATCTTACGACAAGACCCAGATATCATTATGATAGGAGAAATTCGTGATGAAGAGACAGCAAACATAGCAGTCCGTGCAGCACTTACAGGGCATCTTGTCTTCTCAACACTCCATACAAACTCAGCAGCTGCGACAATTTCACGCCTTGCTGATATGAAGATAGAACCATTTTTAATCTCCTCATCGCTTTTAGGTATTCTTGCACAGAGGCTTGTGCGTATCTTATGTAAAGAGTGCAAATGTGAGGATCTACTTGCTGAGGAGTTTGTCGATGATTATAATCTAGATAAAGAGTCTGTAATCTATAAGGCAGTAGGGTGCAAAGCATGTAATTACACAGGATACAATGGCAGAAGATCAGTTGGAGAGCTTTTGATTTTAGATAGTGAGATAAAAGATCTACTTAAAGAGAGTACGGATGAACATACAATTAAAGAGTATCTCATACGCAAAGGTTTTCAAAGTATTGCTATGCAATTAAGAGCGCTATTAACAGAGGGGGAGACCTCTCTTGATGAGGCAATCCGCATAGGCTTAGGTACACATGCATAGCAGACACAAAGCCTTTACCCTTATTGAGGTAATGGTAGCTGTAGTTATTGTCTCTGTAGTTATTGGCACACTTCTTAAGTTGCAAGGTGATGCAAGTACGAAGCTCTTATGGTTAAAAAAGAGTCTCAAAGAGAGTGAGTATATTACATTTTTATTTACAAATGAGCAAAAGTATGGCTTTTTAAAAGAGCATACAACAGCATATAAGCTTTTAGGTGATTTTGATATTGATCGAGATATTGCAAGAGTACTCAAGCAAGAGAGAATAGCTATATCTTATCAAAAAGAAGAGCGTTTTACGATGCCAAATGGAAGTATTTTTGAGATTGGTACAACAAAACTTGATTTAAAAAAATCACAATTGATGATAGAGAGGATTCGCCTACAGTGAGAAGAGCCTTTACACTTATAGAGATGATGGTTTCTGTTGTCATTTTCTCTATTATTATGCTTTTTTTGTACAAAAGTTATGCAGATATGAATGTACAAAACAGGATATATACAAAAGAGCTAGCAAAAATCAATCTGCACCAAAAGCTAAAAAAGTCTCTCTTTTTAGATATTACACTTGCAAAAGCATCAAGTGTCGCAATCATTCACCAAGACAGAGACTACGATATACTCTTTTTACAGACGAAACACTCTCTTTATGGACGATTTGACCCCTATGTTGGGTATATTATTAAAGACAAAAGGCTCTATAGAGTGGAGTCTCTTATGCAGTTACAATATTTTCCATTTGATAGCTTGACGCCATTTGAAGGGGAGTATATTGGTGAAATTACTCTTTTTCGAATATATAAGCATCAAACAGAAAAAGGACTCTATTTTGTAACACTCCAAATGAAGGATGAGCCTTTGGTTACCATGAAAATAAGGAACTTTTAAGAGGCTCAATTACCACGCGAACCTGGTTTTATAGCTCTGCTTCCATCTTTGCAGAGTGGACATGCATCAGGTGCGTACATTTCAAAAGTAAAATCTGCAAGTGCAAAAAATGGAATATCTTGTGGA
>DQUE01000003.1 GCA_015662405.1 Sulfurimonas autotrophica
AAATAGAATGAGGATAAAAAATGCAAATAGATGATGCACTGTTGAAAAAATTAGAAAAATTATCTTTTTTACAAGTAAGTGAAGAAAAACGTGAAGAGATCATATCACAACTCTCAGAAATTGTAAACTTTGTAGATAATCTCAGTGAACTCAACACTGATGGCGTTGCAAGTACTTTTGCAATGAATGACAAAGCAACGCCGATGCGCGAAGATATTCCACAATGTGATCCGACTATTAGTGAAGAAATTTTAAAACATGCTCCACAAAGTGCAGATAACTTTTTTATTGTTCCAAAAATTATAGAGTAGCTTTATGATAAAAATTTATGGCATAAAAAACTGTGACAGTGTGAAAAAAGCACTTTCATTTTTTAAAAAACACACTATTGCATATGAACTCTTTGACTTTAAAACAGAAAAGCTTCCTTGTGAAAAAATAGAGTACTGGGCTAGTAAAGTTGGTATAAAAACTCTTTTTAACAACAGAAGTACCACCTATAGAAACCTCAAACTCAAAGAGTTAAACCTCGATGAGAAAGGACAAAAGGAGTGGCTTTGCAAGGAAAACCTTCTTATAAAGCGTCCTGTTATTGAGTATAATGACGATGTTATAGTAGGATTCAATGAAGAACAATATAAAAGGAGTCTCTTATGAGTGAAGAAGTAACAACACAAAGTTCATCGCAAAAGATGGACATAAAAAAACTGTTAAAAAGTGTAGTAGCATTTAAATCATCTGACCTGCACCTTGTTGTTGGAAGTGAGCCACAAATTAGAATAGACAAAGAACTCCGTGCTTTAAATCTTCCAGTGCTTAGCGCTAATGATATTGAAGAGATGGCATACTCTCTTCTAGAAGACAAACAGAAAAAAGCTTTTGAAGAACAAAATGAACTTGACTTTTCATTTGAACTCAAAGATATTGGGCGTTTTCGTGCAAACTTTTACAGAACTATCCATGGAGTTGCTTGTGCTTTTCGTATGATTCCAATTGATATACCAACACTTGATGAGTATGGAAATCCTCCTATTTTTAAAGAACTTGTTAAAAAAGAGAAGGGGCTTATTCTCGTTACAGGACCAACTGGTTCAGGGAAGTCGACAACACTTGCATCAATGCTCCATGAAATAAATATGACACAACGTCGTCATATTATCACAATTGAAGATCCTGTGGAATTTGTTCATAAAAATATCAAGTCACTCTTTTCCCAACGTGATGTAGGAAACAACACAGAGTCATTTGCTACAGCACTCAAATATTCACTGCGGCAAGATCCAGACATTATTCTCATCGGGGAGATGCGTGATGCAGAGACTATTGGTGCTGCACTCACAGCTGCAGAAACAGGGCACCTTGTATTTGGAACGCTCCATACAAACTCTGCACCTGGAACTATCAACCGTATCATCGATGTCTTTGATGGAGAAGAACAAGCACAGATAAGAGCACAACTATCCGCTTCACTTGTCGCTGTAATTTCACAAACACTGATTCCTAAAATTGGCGGTGGAAAAGTTGCAACGCGAGAGATTCTTATCGCAAATCAAGCAATTCAAAATCAAATTCGAGAAGATAAAGTACACCAGATCTATTCACAAATGCAACTCAATCAACAAGAGACACAAATGACAACACAAACACAACAACTCATAGAACTGCTTCAAAAAAATGTTATTTCAAAAGAGGATGCCATTAAAAATTCTAATAGACCAGAGGAGTTGGTGAAAATCATAAGTGCTATATAAGGCACTTATCTTTCGCTCCTATTTTTTTCTAAATCGTATCATTTTAAAACGCTCACCCAAAAAGTTTGGCATGATAAGCATCTTTACCTTTTCAAGCTCCTGTTTATATATCTTCTCATCTACATGCTCTTTTAACATCTCTAAAAGCTCTAAAATACCCATATTTACAAGAGCCACCATTTGTGCTTTAAACTCCACAAACTCTACACCTGCCTCTTCATAGGCATCCTTTACATGTAAAAAGGTGACATCATACGTTATATCACTTTTTCCAAAGAGCTTGGCTCTGTTTAGCCCCTCTTCAAAAAAAGGATGGACTTCATGCTTGGTATAGATTCTCAGTGAAAAATCAGGGCGTGCCTGCATTTCACCATAATCAAAACTCATGAATTCGAATTTTTTTGCAGCCCCTGCCATTGCTTTAGCAAATGCTTCATATCCAACAGCTATCTCTCCTCTGTCTTTATGATATCTCTTTGCCTTTTTGCTCACCCACTCATCATTGCTATCAAAAAAGACCTCATGGTTTTCAACTCTCGCACTTTTACCTTTAAAATACAACTCACAAGGAAAAGCATCAAATATTTCATTTGCTATAAAAAAAGCGTTGTTACATGTAAGCTCAATTAAGGATTTATAGTGTGTCAACGCTACCGCGTCGCCAAAACTTTCAATAAAATACTCCTTTTGATACTTTTGTAAATCATCAAATTTTTCTATAATCACAAACTGAAAACTTGCAAGTAGCTCCGGTCGCAGAGTATAGAGAAACTCACATATATCTGCCAAAAAGTACCCATGATGTGCACCAATTTCACAAATTACTGCATCTTTTTGCAAAAAACCTTCATCAACAAGCGCAATAATATGTTTAGCAACTGTACCACCAAAAAATTTACTTGTACTGACTGCTGTATAAAAGTCACCGCTTTTTCCTATGCTTTTATACTTTGTATAGTACCCGTTTTCTCCATAAAGCCACTCACTCATATATTTACTAAATTGCATCTACTCTCCAGCATTCACATACATTTCATAGAGATTTAAAAGTTCTAACTGCTTATCTATTTCATATATTTTTGTATCGATATTTTGTATCTGTAAAGAGTTCGCAAGTCTTTGCATATCATATTCTGTTTTATATCCAGCCTCAAAGAGCTTCTTTGTATCATCAAAAAGCTTCCTATATAATGTCATATTTTCATTACTTAATGCTATTTTTTTATCAAAATTTTTGATATTATGTATTACCTGTTCATACAAAGAATTCATCTCTCTTTGTTTGTCTTTTTGCATAACCTTCGCCTTTAAATAGTCCACTTTTGCAGATTCTATATCCCTGAATGTATTGATATCAAGAGGAATAGAAACACTAACTCCATACTCATAATAATCAAGTTCATTTGAGTTACTGATAATATTAGCACCCACTTGAAAAGCTTGATTTGTTGTTAGTTTCCAAGTATATCCTGCTGTTATACTTACTTTTGGAAGATACTTGGCTATCGTAACATTTTTATAGTATCTGTTTTTTTGCATCTGCGCTTTTTGCATCTGTAAAACAACATTATGCTTTATAAACTCTTCATTTTTTAAAAGTGTTAAGTGAGGAGTAGTGACCTTTTCATAATCCAAATCACTCAATACACGAAAGGAGCTAATGAGTTTCTCTTTTGCTGTTTGAATATTATACAAAGCTAATACCGCACTATTTTTTTGTATAATGGCATCATCTAAAAAGCCAGAATCCAACTCTCCGCTAAAATACTCCTCTTTTTTTTGTTGCAAATTTATTTGCGCATTTTTAATTTGTAATTTTTGCTTTTGCTCTTTCAGTTCTGTCTGTTTTATCTGCATCAATAGAGCAATTGTATCTTTAATCATTTTTCGTTTTGCTACATCTATAGAGTAGTCTGTATATATTCTACTTGCATTTGCAAATTTAATTCCGTAATAGATACCTCCGCTTTGAAAAATGGGCTGATTTATACGAATTGATGCACTTTGACTTATCTGTTTAACATCAAAAGGATTACTCCTTACATAGCTGTAATTTAGCTGTAGTGGTGCTATCCAAGAATCACGTAGTTTGGAACTTTGGGCATCATTTTTTTCATAATCATAGGTAAATTGTAACTGCTTATAAGAGGATATAAACTTCTCTAAAGAGCTGTTGTTTTCATTTGCAAAAAGCGTCAGATTACAGCTGAGACAAAGCAGAGTTAAGAGCCCTAAAGCCTTCATCAATTTCCTCTTTTGTTATTGTAAGTGGTGGTAAAAATCTCAGTGTATTTCTTCCAGCTTTGAGCACCATAACACCATTTTCTTTCGCTAAATTTATAATATTACTCAGCGTATCGCCATCTTTTACTCGAAGTCCACACATCATACCTATACCAACTTTTTGTGTAAATATATCCTGATGAGCATTGTAAAACTTTTCTAATGCCTGGTTAAACAGCAAAGAGGTTATTTCCAAATCACCACTCTGTTTTTTTTCTTGCAGTATATCAAGAACTTCACATACAGCACGGCTACTCAAATAATTTCCACCAAAAGTTGAACCGTGATCGCCTGCACTGAGTACACTTTTGAGTGTTGTCATAACAATTCCTACAGGAACACCACCGCCAACACCTTTGGCAAGTGTAATAATCTCAGGTTCGATTTCATACGCTTGACTTGCAGTAAACTCACCAATTCTATATGCTCCTGTTTGTACTTCATCTACGATCAAAGGAATCTCACGCTCTTTTAAAAGCCTTGCCAAAGCTTGCACCTTTTGCTTATCTTGTGGCTCTACTCCACCCTCCCCTTGTATGAGTTCTATCATAACACCGGCAGTATGATCATCTAATAGTGATTCTATCTCATCTAATCCATCAGCATAGACAAAACCATCTGGAAAAGGTCCAAAATAGTTATGCATAGCCTCTTGCCCTGTTGCCTTTACTGTTGTAATTGTACGTCCATGAAACGAGTGATTGAGTGTAATAATTTTATAACGCTTTATCTCTCCATCTCGCTCTCCATGTTTTCTCGCAATCTTTATAGCGCCTTCATTAGCTTCAGCACCACTATTAGCAAAAAAGCACTGCATGTCATACCCACTTGCTTCTACTACTTTTTGTGCAGCAAGCGCTTGCGGTGCAATATAATAAAGATTAGAAGTGTGTATCAAACTTGCCGCCTGTTCACAAAGTGCTTTGGCTACTCTCGCATTAGCATGTCCGACGGAAACGACACCAATACCTGAGGTAAAGTCTATATACTTTCTACCATCACTATCAAATAATGTAGCATTTTTTCCACTGACAAAGACAACATCTGCTCTTGCATAGGTTGGTAATACATATTTTTTATCTATCTCTTTTATATTCATTATTGACACTCTCTTTATTTTTTAATAATTATAACTTTTTTTTCTTGAAAAACAGCACTTTTTCCCTCATATGAATGCACAGATGGCGTTAAATTATTAACACCGACTGTCCCACTGTATATCAAAACTGTATCGGGTCGCACCCTCTCATCATTTTTTACACTCAAAACAACACTCCCATTTTTTGAGACAATCTCAACCTCCTCTCCATCTCTATATCCACAAAGCGGGTGCATATAGACATGTTTTTGTCGCTTAAATTGTGAATTGAGACTTGTATGACTCTTTGGGGTTATAAGATAGAAACTCTTTTCATTCTCATCGTCTCGCCTCTTAAGCTTCTTTAAAAAGCAAAACTTACCATCACTTGTATCAAAACCACTCCTATATGCAACACGCTCTCTATTTGCAACCTCAAAGCAACCATCACTTCTCTTTACACCAAAACTTTGAAAATGTTTTAGATACGCCTCTTCTGATTGTAACGCTATGGCAAACTCTTTACACAGATATGATGTAAGCTCATACTCACTAATGCCAATATCACTATCAATGAGCTTTTGCATAACCATAAGTCCATGATGTGCATAGGATGTTCGTATGTCATCTTTTTCCAAAAATGTCTTTGCAGGAATAACTAAATCTGCTATTTGACTTGTTTCATTCTCATATAATCCAAAATAGATAATATTTTGCGTCTTCTGCAGTGCATTTTTTGCGCGAAGAGAATCCGGCATCTGTGCCAATGGATTTGCTCCTTGAATAAAGACAGTCTCAAAGGCATCAAATTTTGTATCTACTTTAGAAACACGTTTGGCTTTTGTATAAAATGGTGATACTATCCCCTCTTTTGAGTCTCCCAAATATGCGACACCACAACCCTCTTTACCAAAAAGCCCTAAAGAGATGGCAAATGCATCTATACTACGCATGACATCTGCCCCATCTCTATACTTTTGTATGCCGACACCACAAACTATAGCTACTCTTTTATTAACACAATACGCTACAATATCTTCAATCTCCCTAGAGGTAACACCAATCTTCTCTAAAGCTATATCGGCACTACTCTTTTTTATAAACTTACAATATGCATCAAATCCACTAGCATACTTTTGAATAAACTCCTCATCAACACCACCAATCAAAGAGAGATGTCGAGTCAAAAGTAGAGCAAAATAGAGATCCATATGTGGTCTAATCTGTACATGTAAGTCAGCAACTTGTGCTATTTTCGTTTTCACTGGGTCAATAACTATAATTTTTTTACCTTTAATAAGTGGTAAAATATGAGAAGATGTCGTATGTGGGTTTCTCCCCCAAAAAATGACAACATCAGACTTCTTAATTTCAGATAAAGGCATATTTTTATTACTACCCCTTCCTGCCATAATGCCTGCCTCACCAGCACCATCGCACAGTGTACCATCTGTAAGTGTAGCACCAAATGTAGCAAAAAAGTGATCAGTCACTGCTTGCATCAGAGCAAAGTTTCCACTTCCTCTATAGTGCAAAATAGCATCTTTTGGCGTGACATGCAAAAGCTCTCTAAGTCTCCAAAGAGCCTCTTGCATCGTTATCTCTTGCCCTTTATATCTTGGTTTATCTACTCTTGCAAACTTTTCATAATGATTTAAATGAGAACACAAAAATCCATTTGTATGTCCCCCATAAAAAGGTTGTAGCTTCTTGTCACTATAGACAATACCACAGGCATCATAACAATCAAGAGGACAAGCAGTTATGCTACTCTTCACCTACATTATCCCTAAGCTCAATTTTTACTAGTTTTGAGAAGATTTTTTTCCTATCAATAATAATTTGAGCTCTATATTTTGATATATTTTTCTCATCTGCAATATAAGAGAGTCGTGAGATACTATACGGTGTCTTTTTATCATCAATATATATAACCTTTTCATCGAGAGCCTCTAAATCATCTGCATCCAAATAGATAGTAAGCAGAGCCTTAGAGGTATCTGCAACTTTAGCTAATGGGGTAGATAAACCTACTGTTTGACCCGCTTTTACAAATATTTCATAAAGTACAAAGTTTTTTGCACTAATATTTTTATCTTCTATCGTTTTGATGAGTTGTTGTTTTCTTAATTCTAAATCAGCAATAGTACTCTTTAGACTATTTATCTCTTTTTGTGTCGCAAGATATGAGTTTTCACTACTAAGCAGATCATAAAATTCTCTATCTTTCTCTACACGAGACTTTGTTGTGAGATTTTCTATTTTTTTATAATTTTTTCTCTTTTTCTCTAACATAAGCGCTAAATTTTTTAAGACCTTCTCGTTTAACAATAAAATATTTTTTTGATAAAGCAGTTTTTTATCTACAGCTTGCAACTCCTTTTCATCAAGTTGAGAATCAATGGTAATAAAAACCTCAGATGAGAGTTTTTTCCCAATCATATCATCATCTGTAAAAAGAACTTTTCCAGAAACATTTGATGCAATAGTACGTATTTCATACGGTTCGACTTTTGAATAATATACATGAGAAAACACCATAGTACATGTAAAGAGTAGTAGTAAAATAATTTTAATCACGTTTGTTCCTAGCAATATAATAAAGGTGCCTCTAAAAATAGGTCTCCCTAAGCTATTTTAACATTTCATTATTAACATTCAAGCATAATTCATTTTATTTTAGATACTATTAAGAAATATTTCATTAAAAAGGGTTTTTATGTCTGTATTAGATAATGTTGATGCTGCTACTAATCTTGCAAAAAATAACGAATTGCAATTATTAGTTTTTCGAGTAAGCGAAAAAAAAGATTCTGCATATTATGCAATTAACGTATTTAAAACAAGAGAAGTTGTTGAATCAAAAAATCATTTTTTAACGCAAATTCCCTCTTCTCATCCCCTGCTTGAAGGAACAATAATCCTTCGTAATCTACAAATCCCTATACTAAACCTTCCCCAATGGTTACATGTAGACTTAAGTGATGATGAAATACAACGATCAAATATTTTAATATGTGACTTCAATGGCATAATCATAGGTCTTAGAATAATGTCAGCCTATAGAGTTATAAAGAAAAACTGGAATGAAATGCATGCACCTGATAGCTATAGACTAAAAGAAGATGGTGTAGTTATGAATGATACAAGACTTGAAGATGGCAGTTTGTGTCTTATATTAGATTACGAAAAACTTCTTGCAGATGTACTGCCACAAGCACTTGTAGATGTCGAAAAAGATGCAGAACTCTTACAAAATATAACTATTCCAGAGAAACTAAAACATGGCACAATACTTATAGCAGAGGATTCAAAAACTGCACAAAGACACTTAATACAACTTTTTAAAAAAGCAAACCTAGATATGAAACTTTTTGATAATGGGAAAAAACTCATAGACTATATCACGCAACTTGGAGAGAGTGCAAAGAATATACCGGCAATCATTACAGATATTGAAATGCCAGAAATGTCTGGTTTTACTGTAATACAAACACTAAAAGCGAATCCCTTAACAAGAGATATTCCCATTATAGTAAACAGTTCTATGACAGGTGATAACAACAAAAGAGAAGCTGAAGGCTTAGGAGCAAGTGGCTTTATAGATAAAACAAAAAGTCATAATGTGATTCCACTCATAGTTTCAGTAATGAAATAAACATTAGATAAAATAACTTTTAAAATAGTAAAAGGGTGTGCTTTAAAGAGATAACGACGCAATTGCGTCGTTATTGAAGTTATCCCGACTTCTTATAAAAAGAGTGAGATTAATACACCTGCTGCTACGGCTGAACCTATTACACCCGCAACATTAGGACCCATCGCATGCATAAGAAGCATATTTGTACGGTCGTATTCCATACCTACTTTATTTGACACACGTGCTGCCATTGGAACTGCAGAAACACCTGCTGAACCGATTAATGGATTAATCTTGTGACCAGGGAAAAGATTCATAAACTTAGCCATCAACACACCAGCTGCAGTACCTACAGAGAATGCAATAATTCCCAAAATCATAATAAACATAGTATCTGGTACTAAAAACTGATCTGCTGCTAGTTTAGAACCAACACCTAATCCTAAGAAAATAGTTGTAATGTTAATCAATGCATTTTGTAATGTATCATTTAAACGCTCAACAACACCAGATTCTTTTAAGAAGTTACCAAACATAAATGCACCAATAAGTGGTGTAGATTCTGGTAACACCAAAATTGCCAATATTAAAACAAGTATAGGAAAAATAAGTTTTTCTAAACGAGATACATGACGAAGTGTTGTCATTTTAATTTTTCTCTCTTTTTCACTTGTTAATGCTTTCATAATCGGTGGTTGAATAATTGGAACCATTGCCATATAGCTATACGATGCAACTGCGATCGCACCTAAAAGTTCCGGTGCTAGTTTTGTTGCAATAAAGATAGAAGTCGGACCATCAGCCCCACCGATAATAGAAATTGCAGATGCTTGCTGTAATGTAAAATCTACAAATCCATAATGAGTAAGTGCAACAGCTCCTACCAATGTTCCAAAAATACCAAATTGAGCCGCACCACCAAGCAATGCCGTTTTTGGATTTGAAAGTAGAGGACCAAAGTCAGTCATTGCACCAACACCCATAAATATAATGATTGGGAACATCTCATTTGCTAAACCCATATTATAAATAACACCTAAGAACCCATGTGGACCAGCTATATTAGCTACAGGAATATTAGCTAATAGACCACCAAAAGCAATAGGCAATAAAAGTAGTGGTTCAAAACCTTTTGCTATTCCAAGGTAAAAGAGTAAAAAGACGATAAGAATCATTATAACACGACCCCAACTCTTATGGAAATCACTCATTTTTTCACCTGTAGAGCTCAATTCATCTGGATCAGGACTAACAAGTGCTACCACACCTGTATCTTTTAAAAATCCTACTATCATTTCACCAAAAGGTTTTGGTTGATATGTTTCTTCTTTATGAATAGAATGTTCTTTTGTAACTTGTTCATGTTCTGAAGAAGCTAAAGCATTTACAGAAAAAGCAAACGTAAAAAGCATCATAAATGCAAATAATTTTATTACAATTTTTTTCATCCGTTTATCCTAGCACTGCTACGACTTGACCTTCTACAACTTTATCATTTGTAGCCACATTGATAGATTTTATAACGCCACCACGAGGGGCTACCACATCTATCTCCATTTTCATAGATTCTAAAATCAAAATTACATCACCTTCATTTACACTCTGACCAGGATTAGCAACAATTTTCCATACATTACCTGGAAGCAATGCTTTTATTTCTGTATCATTTCCTGAAGCTGCAACAGGTGCTGGAGCAGTTTCAGCCGCTGTACTTTCACCATTTACTGCTGTTACCTGAATATCCGCATCACCTTCTGCAACTTGAACACTAAATTTTTGACCATCTACCACTACTGTATAGTTTCCATTACCCATTGAACTTCCTTTACAATCTTCTTTCATTTCTGATATTTTACGAACATTTAACTCACCTTCACCCTTGAGGAAAGCGATACCTTTTTCTTGACATGCCGCAGCTATAAAAATATTTTCTTCTGTAATTTCTATACCTTCTTCTTTGAGCCTATTAATCCAACTTTGTAAAGATTTTGCCGGATCTTCATCTGCTAATTCAAGCGCTTTTTTCGTTGTCGGCTCTAATTTTAACTGTTCAGATGCAATCTTAACAATTTCAGGATCCGGTGCAACTGGTGTTTTTCCAAAATATCCAAGTACCATTTTTCCATATCCCGGTGCAATAGCTTTCCATGGTCCTTGCACCACATTGTTAAGTGCCTGCTGAAAATAAAACTGAGAAACCGGCGTTACAGATGTACCATAACCACCCTTTTCAACGACCTCTTGCATCGCTGCTATAACCTCTGGAAATTTATCCATTATACCATTGTCACGCATCATTTGCGTATTTGCAGTTAGAGCACCACCTGGCATTGGAGAGAATGGAATAATTGGAGATACCATTGTCGCCTCTGGTGGAATAAAATAGTCACTCAAGCATGATTGCAACTCTTTTTCATATGTAAGAATTTTACCAATTTCAAGTCCACCAAGGTCATAATTCATCCCCTTCGTTGCATGTAACATTGTTAAAATATCTGGTTGTGATGTTCCACCACTTACAGGAGATGCCGCCATATCTATTCCATCTACACCTGCTTCAAGTGCAGCCATATATGCAGCAACAGAGACACCTGCTGTCTCATGTGTATGCAGACGAATATGTGTATCATCGCCTAAAAGTTTTCTCGCCATTTTAATTGTTTCAAAAACTTTTTGAGGGTTGGAAGTACCCGATGCATCTTTAAAACAGATACTGTCATATGGAAGTCCACTATCCATAATATCACGCAATGTTTTTTCATAAAACTCCACATTATGCGCACCATGGCACCCTGGTGGCAGATCCATCATTGCAACAACAGCTTCATGCTTTAAACCATGATGTGTAATTCTTTCGGCAGAATATTTTAAATTTTCTACATCATTTAATGCATCAAAGTTACGAATTGTCGTTGTCCCATGCTTTTTGAACATTTTTGCATGCAAATCAATAAGCTCTTTTGAACCAGTATCAAGCATTACTGTATTAACACCACGAGCAAGTGTTTGTAAATTTGCATCAGGTCCTACAATTTTACGAAATTTATCCATCATTTCAAATGCATCTTCTCTTAAATAAAAATACAAAGATTGAAATCTCGCTCCTCCACCAAACTCAAAATGGGTAATTCCTGCCATCTTTGCAGCTTCTACTGCTGGAAAAAAATCTTCCATTAGTACACGCCCACCAAATACTGACTGAAAACCATCTCTGAAAGTTGTATCCATTACATCTATAAACTTCTTAGCCATGTTAATCCTTAACTCTCTTTACGATATGCTATTGCAGCAATTATTGCTGCAACTATCTTTTTCTTATCTTGTTGTTGCGTATTCACAGAAACAGTCTCTTTGACCGCCTGTGGTTCAGGAAAAAACTTATGTACAATGAATGACATCATGTTAACTGCGCCTATCATTATTATTAGGAATACGAACACAGTTCCCATTCCTAAAAACATAAATTTAACTCCCTCTGTAATGAGGTTTGCTTCCATAAATTACCCTTTATTTATAATTTGTGTACTTAGTATAGTATAAAGATGTTTAAATAAAGTTGTTGAAAAATCTTTATTTATAAATTAACATACAATTGTTACTTTTTGATAACTTAAAAGCAGCTCTAAAAATCCTAATTGCATCACTTAAACTAAACACTAATAATTTTTCGATAAAATGTCTTTAATCTAAAGAGTAGGAAGATTTACATGATAGCAGGAATGTATGAACAAACTTTTATTGCATATATGATTTTTGGTCTTATTTTAAATTTTGTTTTTTCTATTATGTTTGGCATTTATTTAAGTAACAATATTGGGATGAAAGAGATGATAGAATTAAAAGGAGATAAAGAACAACCCTTATTTGTTCGACTGAGTCTTCTTATTCCCTATGCAAAAATGCTTGTCACACTTTACAGAGTTGCAATTTTACAAATATTTTTTCTCAACAAAGGCTATACACACAAAGAGTTTTGGATATATATGACACACGAACAAAAAAAGAACTCTTAAAGGAAAGGTGTGAAAGACTTTAAACTGAAATTGATTTTAAGCGCTCTGAGTGCAATTGTCTTTTCTTTTATTTTTATACTTCTTGCTTTTGCTCTACCAATCAAAAAAGATACAATGCACAAACCTCTAAAACAATCAAGCGGAAAATTAGAGCAGATCTCCCACGCCATAAAAA
>DQUE01000086.1 GCA_015662405.1 Sulfurimonas autotrophica
TACATCAATTTCAAAATTCTCAATTCTTTCTTTGATGATTGAACTTATCTCATCTGCTTGCAATTTAACTGCCACTGATTCTCCTTTACTGTTAGATAACTATAAAGATTTCTTAATGAAATCAATTAGTTGTTCTTTAACTCTCTCTTTAGAGAAGTTAACCTCAATACCTAAATCATCAACTGAAACACGTAACCCATCAAGGTCAGATTTCTCTTGTGTCAGTTTGATTGTTGAACCTGTATACTTTTCAAGTGTCTTTTCTAGTTTAGTCAATGCTGCGGCATCAAGCGTTTCTTTGCTTAACAATACACCGTCATACTCATTAGAGACTTTTTGCAAATCCGTATTAAGCACCTTAGCAATAGCAGGAATCAAATCAAGTCTTTTGTTTTCACCTAAAATCTTAATAAAATTAACAAGTGTAGCATCTGCACCCTTACCAAGTGCAGATAAAATCATTTCTGTTTTCTTTTCGCTTGCTACAATTGGTGAATTCAAAGCTGATTTCACCTCTGGTGTGTTAATTGCTTCGGTAAGTACATTAAGTACTTCTGCTATATCTACGATGTTCTTGCTTGCTGAAGAAAGCGCTTTTGCATATCTTTTAGCGATTAGCTCTTCCATTTATGCCACCTTCCCTTCAAGAACTTTATTGGAAATAATTTCAACAACTTTATTTTCATCAATCATAATGTCATCATTGGTGATATTTTCACTTAAAACTTCATCGATAGCTTCTCTTGCTGATCTTCTTTCATCTAAAGTCATTTTTTCTTCAAGTTGCTTTTCAAGAACAGCCAATTCATTTATATTTGCACTAGCAATTTTTTCAGCCATGATTTTTGCTTCTGCTTTTGCATCTGCAAGAATTTCTTCTGCTTTCTTCTTGCTTGCATCCAAACGTGCTTGTGCATCTCTTTTCTCATCTTTAGCCGCTTGAAGTTTTTCTTCAATCTCATTAAGCTGATTTGCTATTCCTGAAGATCTTCCTTTAAAAAAGTCTTTAACTGGATTAGCAAGCAAATAGTAAAGTAGTGATGCAAAGATAATAAAGTTAACTGCTCTAGGCAAAAAGTCTGTCTCTCTACCTGTTTGAGCAAAATAACGTGTAGACTCTGCATCTCCACCACTAGCTAAAAGAATAGCTGGTACTACAAGTAAAGACAATAGTGCAATTTTTTTCATATTTATCCCTTCCTTATAATTTGCTAAATTTAGCTTTTAGGCTCTCTTTAAAAAGAGGCATTTGAGAAAGAAGAGAATTTTTAAGGCTCTCTTTATCAGAGCTAAGTTTTTCTACAAACTTGCTATACTCAGTTTCTAATTCATTCTGTTTAGTCTCAACCTTACTTGCGGCCAATGTTTTTTCATTGTCAACGGCTTTCTGTCTAATTGATGCAGCTTCATTTTTAGCATCGCTAATAATCTCATCTGCCTTAGCATTGAGTTCATCTGTATTGCCACTAAGACCTTTTGCAGCTTCTAAATCTTTTGCTATAGAGGCATCTCTGTCATCCATGAACTTAATCAAGGGCTGAAATAGCATATTATTTAAAAGAACAAGTAGAATTAGGAACAATACTAAAACGAACAACATTAATGGTAAATGTATGTCAAGCATTAAAACTCCTCATGTAATTTCGCATTATTTTACCATTTTGGAGATGAGATGCTGGTTAAAATTTAGAGTTTTTTTAGGAATGTAAGAAAGTTTGCAATATCTTTTTCATCAGTAAAATTGATTTCGATACTTTTGGCTTTAATTTTATGAGCAAATGGTAAAAGTTCTCTTAAGTCTTCTGCATAATTTTTTGTTATATTCTTTACTGTTTTACCTATTTTTATATCTGAAGGATTCTCTTTGTAGTTTTTTACTTTATTCTCAGTATCACGTACCGATAGTTTTTGACCAATAATAGAATCTATAATGATTTTTTGTCTTTTTTCATCAAGTCCCACCAAAACCCTAGCATGTCCTTGTGAAACCTTACCTGCTATAAGTTTATCTTGCACATAAGAACTAAGTGTTAAAAGACGCATAGTGTTTGTAATTTGAGAACGACTTTTATGCACAATAGAAGAGAGGTCATCATGGGTAATGTTATGCACCTCTATTAACTCCGCATAAGAGTTAGCAAGTTCTATTGCATTAAGGTTTTCTCTTTGTATATTTTCAAGAAGTGCCAATTCACGAAGCTTAATATCATCAATATCTACATCGGCTATGATGGCTTTTATTTTACCAATGTCGGCAAGTTTGTGTGCTCGCAAACGACGCTCACCTGCTATAAGTAAATAACCTTCTTCTTTTTCAATAACAACAATGGGTTGCAATAAGCCATGTTCTTTTATTGATGCTGAAAGTTCTTTAAGTGCTTGTTCATCAAAATGTTTTCGTGGCTGAAAAGGGTTTGCAGTAATGCTCCCTACTTCTATACTCTCAACTCTAGCACCTTGTGCTTCAAGTTCAAAACTATCTATATCAGAAAGGTCTTTTTCATATGCTTCTTCAACTTCTTGAAGTATTTCTCCCAATCCCCTTCCTAGTGCCATACTTTAACCTCTGACGATAACAGTAGCAAGGTCTCTATAAGCCATAGAGCCTTTAGAACTGTTTGCATAGTTCGTAACGGGTTTACCAAAACTTGGTGCTTCTGCTATTTTTACATTACGGGGCACCACGATACACTCTTTTCCTTTTTTGATGTGAAAAAGTTTATCTTTGAAGTGATGGCTCAGGTCAGCAAGCACCTGCTTAGATAAATTGTTTTGTCTTGAATACATCGTCGGTAAAAAACCTTTGATTTTCAACTTTGGATTAATCGTCTTTTTCAAAAGGCTTACGGTGTTAAGTAATTGAGCTAGACCTTCTAAAGCAAAAAATTCACACTGAATAGGAATAATCACAGAATCTGAAGCGCTTAAAGCATTAATAGTAATAGGACCTAATGCAGGAGGAGAATCAATAATAATAAAATCAAATTTTGAAGAAACTTCTTTTATCTTCTCTTTGAGTACCAATTCTCTATTTTTCTTTTTAGGGTTATAAAACTCTTTTTCTATCCCAACAAGTCCAATATTAGATGGAGCCAAAGAGAGGTTTTTTATAGATGTTTTTAGCACTACTTCTGAAAGTTTTTTTGTACCTATAAGCACATGGTAAATATTGAACTCATAATCACCTCTTGAAAAGCCTAAAGATGTCGTTGCATTGGACTGGGGATCAATGTCTAAAAGAA
>DQUE01000174.1 GCA_015662405.1 Sulfurimonas autotrophica
ATCTCCAAACACTATATTTTTTTCTCATACCATTTTCGCAACCATCTATCGATTGGATTGATCATTTTATAAATGACAGGGACTACTAATAATGTTAGTACCATTGAGCTTAAGAGACCACCTATAATAGCAATTGCCATCGGTGCTTTTGTTTCACTTCCTAAAGAGTCACTCAGAGCCAATGGAAGCATTGCAAATATCATGGCAATAGTTGTCATCAAAATCGGGCGAAGTCTTTTTTCTCCGGCCTCAAGGAGTGCATCATCTGCATTTTTTCCTTTTGCAACAGCTTCATTAGCAAAATCAACAAGCAATACGGCATTTTTGCCAACCATACCCATAAGCAACATAAAGCCAATCATTACAAAGAGACTAAAATGCAAATGTGTGAGATACAAAGCCAACATAACCCCTATAATACTCAGAGGCAATGACACCATAATGATAATAGGCTGAATGAGTGATTCATATAAAATTGCTAAAATAATAAACATTAAAATAACAGAGAGTCCAATCGCCATGCCAAAAGCTTTGGCAGTCTTTTCCATTTCTTCGGCAAACCCTGTAAATTTATAATTCACTCCCTTTGGCAGTAACTCATCTATTTTTGCACGGGTATAATTGACAGCTCCACCTAGATCAAGACCAAACAAATCAGCATATATTGTCACTTGTCTTTGTCTATTGTAATGATATATCGAGGATAGCGACCTTGCATTATGAAATGTTACAAGACCATCAAGAAAAACAAGCTCACCATTTGCAGATCGAAGCTGAATTTTTTTCAAATTTTCTATACTTACACGATCCTTATCAGGAAATCGCAAAGTGATTTTGTACTGTTTTGCATTTTGTTCAAAATATGAAATTTCCAAATCACTTGAAAAAGCAATGGAAATAGCTTTTGCGATCTGTGCTGCACTAATTCCCATTCTGTTGGCATTTTCACGTACTATATTAATATCAATCTGTGGCTTTCCTTCATCCAAATTACTATCAATATCCACAAAGCCTTTTTTCTTTGCCAAATACTCCATCAAATTTTTTCTTGCTGCTCTAAGTTTTTCAAATGAATCGGAAGTAAGCACAATTTGATACGGAACCGTAACACCTACCCCTTTGATATTTGGAATCGCTGCTGCTGTAATAAACATCTCTTTAGCAAATGGTTTGAACTTTTTGCGAAACTCTTGAATAATCTCCTCTTGATGCTGTGTTCTCCTCTCTTTTGGAGTAAGTTTGACATAAATGAGTGCTTTGTTTTTCTCATGTACACTATTATAACCCACATTCAAGGTTGTAAAAACGACATTTTTATTAGATCTGATTAGATTTTCAATCACCTTGGACTTTCGTATCATCTCATCAAGACTAATACCCGCATCAGCTCTGAGTTTTACTTCAAACTCTGCTTTATCCTCTTTTGGGAGAAAATCCATACCAATTTTTGGAAAAAGAGAGAGCGAAACAATAAACACTCCTAGAGTAAAAATAAGTGTTAAAAATTTAAAACGAAGTACAAAGTGTAATGTTGTTGCATATATTTTATCTAAACGCTGAAAAATCGGCTCAGTAATGCTATAAAACTTACTCTCTCCTTTATGGAGCACTCTTGCACTCAAGCTTGGCATAAAACTCAGCACAACTGTGTAGGAAATAATAACAGCAAAGCCTACCGTCATCGCAAAACTCTCAAAAAACTTTCCAACAATTCCACTCATATGTGCTACTGGAAGAAAAACAGCAAGTAGCATTGCTGAAATAGCAAGAATCGCAAATGCCATCTCTTTGACTCCATAGAGTGCCGCTTCAAACCTCTCTAAGCCAGCTTCCATCTTTTTATAGATATTTTCTAAAACAACAATAGCATCATCTATAATAATCCCGATGGCAAGTGTCAGACCGATAAGTGTCATTTTATTGAGGTTATACCCCATCAAATTCATAAGTGCAATCGTTCCGAGTATAGAGATAGGGATAGAGAGCGCTGAAACAAGTGTAATAGTTACATTACGTAAAAATCCAAAAATAATAATAACTGCCAAAATTGCACCATATATAAGATCAAATTTCACATCTTCAAGCGAATGGATAATAAAAGGCGTTGTGTCCTGAAGCAGTGCTACACCATATTTTTCTTCCGCCATCTTTTTGAGCTCTGGAACAGCTTCTTTTACACGTTTGACTACATCTATCGTATTTGTTCCTGAAATCTTTTGTACCTCAAGCATTACGCCAGGTACACCATTATAAGAAGAGTAGCTTTTTGCATCACTCAGTGCATCCACAACATGTGCCACATCTTTTAGGCGTAAATTATCCTTGATTATAATGTTTTGGAGCTGTTGGACACTCAAAGCATCTGCTTTTGTTTTTAAGATTATCTCTTTTGTTTTTGTTATAAGCTTCCCACCACCGATTTTTACATTTTCTTTTGCGACTCTATCATTAAGCTCTTTGATTGTAATGCCAAACTTGTTTAGCTTATAAATATCGGGGAAAATTTTTATCTCTCGATCTTTGTACCCGATGATATTAATAGCACCGACACCATTAATCTTTTGAATTACAGGTTTTACTTTCTCATCAGCAAACAGCATCAAATTTTGCAAAGTATCATTTTTTGCTGTTAAAAAGATATTGATAACAGGCGCACCTCCAATATCAAGCTTACTTACAAGTGGCGTTTGTGCATCTTTTGGTAAGATGACAGCTGAGACTTTATCTCTTACATCATTAGTCGCTTCATCTATATTGCGCTCCAAAAAAAATTTCACCATAACTACAGAGACACCATCACTGCTTGTAGATATAATACTATCCACTCCACCAATACGTGAAATAGCCTCTTCTATTTTCTCTGTTACTTGAGACTCAATTGTGTCTGCTTCAACACCAGGATAGATTGTTTTAACAGTTACTATAGGAAAATCGACATTTGGATAGAGTGCTGAGGGCATACTTTTAAAACTCATATAGCCAAAGACTACTAATGTAATAACATACATCAGTGTTGCAATTGGTCTGTTAATCGCTAATTTATACATGCTTATTTTCCATCAACTAGTATCATACCGTCACCAAAAAGCCCAACCATAAAATCTTTTGCCACTACTTCTGCTTTTATCTTTCTGTTGTCAAAATTTGCATACGGATAGATTTTTGAAATAACACCTCTATATTTTTTCTCATCTCCATCCACTTTATACTCAAAAATTTGTCCAACCTTTACAATGCCATGATATTTTTGATCAAATTTTAAAATTAGTTTTCTTGCATGCAGGCTTTGTATTTTAAAAACAGTCTTTAGCATCATACCACTAACAACATCTCCCACCTCTATGCTTTTATCATAAATAACTCCCTCAAAGGGTGCTTTTAAGATAGTTTTTTCATATAAAGCCTCTTGATAGGCAAGAGATGCTTTTGCATTTTCATAGTTACTGAGAACTTTGTCATATTTACTTGCGTCTATGAATTTTTTGACTTTTTTCTGTCTCTCAAGTTCTCTTTTTGCAAACTTCAACGCTATTTGTGTTTTTTTAAGCATCGCTTCTATATCTTTGTTTTCTAGTTTTGCAAGCGTTTGATTTTTACTCACTATCGACCCGATATCAACCTGAACTTCTTCTACAATTCCACTTGCAGTAAAAGCCAGATTGGCACTCTTTTGTGCTACCACATCAAATGTTGCATAAACGTTCTGCGCATAAGAGAGATTTACTAGTGTAATTAAAGCTATAAATATTTTTCTCATTGAACAAACTCCTCTAAATCTTTGTTGTTATAATAGTAATAAATGCCATAGGCAATCTCTAAATCATTCAGTGCCTTTTCATATCGTGCTTTTGCCTCTGTTTTTGATGAGAGTGCATCAAGATACACAACATTGTCTACTACTCCTGCATTGTATTTCTCTGTGATAGTATTAAATGCACTCTTTGCCGCTTTGAGTGCACTTTTTGCACTTTGAATGTTGCGTTTGGCTGTATAGATTCGCTCTTGTGCCAACTCTTGTTGCATCTGCTGTTCTTTTGATTTGTAAATAAACTGCTGATGAAGCGCATCAGCCTGTAGTTTGAGTGCCTCTTTTTGCTCTTTGAGTGCTCCAAAATCAACAAGCCTTAAGCTAAGTGTAGCCATCAGCTCATTTTGTTTGTCTAAATATTCAAGGGGAATAAGCCCAAAATTTGGTTTATCCTGATACCCATAAAATGAATACGTATCTTCTATGCGTATGTTAGGGTAGTAATAACTATCAATCGTTTGGCTTAGATTTTTGAGTGCAATCTTTTTGTATCGTAGTGATTCTATACTATCAAGTGGTGATTCATTTTGTGCTGCTCTCTTTTTAAACTGTGAATACTCTAAAGTATCTATTTCTTTCCCGACTTTAAGCTCAAGTCTTTTATGTAG
>DQUE01000157.1 GCA_015662405.1 Sulfurimonas autotrophica
ATAGATGAGACCAGATACATCAGCGTTGCATGGGAGATGTGGGACAAAAACTCATTTTTAGTACCGCTGTTAAATGGTGAACCATATCATCATAAACCACCATTTCTATTTTGGTTGGTACATCTGAACTGGCTTATATTCGGTGTTAACGAAACATTTGTCCGTTTTATCCCTCTGTTATTTGGATTAGGAAGTTTAATACTCACTTACAAAATATATTTGACACTTTGGAGAGAAGATATCAAAGGTGCAAAAAATGCCGTGTTGATTTTATCAGGTACACTGCTCTTTACATTTTTCAGTTCACTTTTTATGTTTGATGTCATACTAACATTTTGGGTACTTATAGGTATTCTTGGAATTGTACAAGCTTCACAAAAAAAAGGCATACTCCCTTTTGTACTTATTGCACTCTCCATTGGACTTGGTGTGTTAACCAAAGGACCCGTGATTTTAGTACACATCTTACCACTCATACTACTTGCATGGTATTGGAGCAAAACTAAGTTAGATAAAAGTTTTTATATAGGATTTGCTTTTTCTTTTTTAGGAGGTGTTGCTATAGCTCTTTCTTGGGCGGTACCTGCTGGAATTGCTGGGGGAGAAGCGTATCAAAATGCAATTTTTTGGGGACAAAGTGCCAACAGAATAGTGCAATCTTTTGCCCACAAACAACCATTTTGGTGGTATATTCCAATTTTACCACTACTCTTTCTGCCTTGGTCTGCCTGTAAATCATTTTATGCTGGATTAAAACAGTCGTCAATTGATTATGGGTTAAAAATACTTTTGGTCTGGTTCCTATCTGTTTTAGTGTTATTCTCTTTTATAAGTGGTAAAAATATCCATTATATACTGCCTGATATCGCAGCATTGTCACTATTTTTTGGAAGGATTTTAAGCACCTCATCTGAAAATATAAAAGTGAAAAACAATGTTGGATATATTTATATCATAACTGCCGTTATTTTTGCAATAGCACCATTTATTACACTAGAAAACATCCCTTATAAACTTGATAGAACTTCGTTTTTAATCTCTGCACTTATATTATTTTTTACTGGTATCTATTTAATCAAAAAACTCGACACTACAGTACAAACAGTTGCCATCAGCACCATTGTACCCATTTTTGTAGTACATTTTTCTATACACAATATTCTAAAAGAGCAAAATCTATCTCTGTTTTCACAAAAGATTGCTTCCCTGCAACAACAAGGTATAGTGGTAGCACATGAAGGAAAATATCACGATCAATTTCATTTTATTGGAAGATTGCATAAGAAAATTATTCTCTTAGAAGGAGAGCATGATATTTCTAAGTTCATACAACTACATCCAAATGCAGTTATCATAACCTACTGCAAAAAAAGAGATATGGACATGATAGATCAACACAACATTATCATCAAAACAAGCTTTAAAAACAAAAATGCAATGTTGATTCAAGTAAATCTAGTAGAGCAATAATATGACAAAAATCAGCAAACATCTATTAAACTCATTCTTTCAATCCTTTCTCTCACTCTTTTTTATACTCTTTTTTTTAGTAACTGTTATTAGCTTTATTCGTATGTCAAATTTTACTGCCTCTTTCAGAGTAAGTTTTTCTGATCTTTTCCAGCTCTATTTATATCTTCTGCCTGAAATGATGACATATGTCTTACCTATGACCTTTTTCATATCATTGACTATAGCACTATATAAGATGTCAAAAGATAATGAAAGTATTGTTCTGTTTGCCATGTCCATGAGCCCAAAAAGAATTTCAAAAGTTTTTTTTATTCTCTCCTCTGGGTTATCCTTTGCATTACTTTTGAATTCACTCATTTTGATTCCTATATCTTCACAACTTAGCAAAAACTTTTTAGAGCAGAAAAAGATAGAAGCAAAGGTAAATATCAAAAGTAGTGAATTTGGACAAAAATTTGCCTCTTGGAATGTTTTTATAAATCAAATTGACTTTGAAAATGAGTACAAAGATATAGTAATTTACGAAAGAGATACACAAAATGGTACTGACACCTTCATTATCGCTGATAGTGCAAATATTGATAAAAATAGTTCGCTTTTAGATTTTGTTCTTAAAAGCGGTTCAGTTTATAGTTTACAAGAGAGTGAACTCAAGCAGATAGATTATGAAAAATTAAAAATTACCTATGCTCCTGATATAAAAGAGATGAAAAGTGAAGATATTTTTGAATATTGGCTTAAAGCATTGGTCAGCGAAAAAAGAGCACGAAACCTCTCTCATGCCATCTCAATTGCTCTATTTCCTTTTGTCACTTATCTTTTTGCACTATCTTTTGGAATTGTCAACACAAGATCTGAAAATCCCTATGTATACCTAAATATATTTTTAGTCATCATCTCTTTTTATGTTCTTGTATATAAAGTGGCATCAAAAGCACCTCTTATCGGAACGGGAGTAATTTTAATCCTTTTCTATCTTGTATCTGTACTTATATTTCACAAAAAAATACTCTCTAGGTATTAGACCTATTGATTACCATATCTTACTGATGCTAATTCCAAATTTATTATCATCTAAAGTAGGTTTGATAGTACACCCTTTATATTCGGTTGTAAAAAAAAACTACTTGCTATACCTAACGCTGCACCTACTATAACATCACTGGTATAATGCTTGTCTGTATAAACTCTGCTATATCCGACAAATGCTGCACCTGCATATGCTCCAAGTGCGTACTCTAGCCCATATCTTTTATGAATAAATGCAGCACCTTGAAATGCTACTGATGTATGCCCTGATGGAAATGAGTGTCTGCCACCGTTGGGTCTTTTTCTATTTACCGCATATTTTATGATACAAGTTGCTGCTATATTTGTAGAGATGGATTTATAAAAAGAAGAGCGACCCTCTTTATCATCAAGGTACCATGTTGCACCATATCCCACAGTCGGGATCAAAAATTGAAGCACATCCCCTGTTTTTTCGATATTGTCTTTTGCCATTGCATTGTGTGGTAAAAGAACTCCTAACATACAAATTGTTAAAAGGAGTTTTCCTAGATTTACTAACATCATTTTCTCCTAAATTATTTATGAAGAAATGATAGAAATATCTAATGAACTCGATATGAAAATCTAATGAATTTTTGTTCACATTATTAGATGAATTTTTATTCATATTTTGTTCATATTCCATTCATTAAATTTTTC
>DQUE01000180.1 GCA_015662405.1 Sulfurimonas autotrophica
GCACCCAGTGCATTTTTCCATATCTACAGTAGGTCTAAAGACGCCAAAGAAGCTTATAGCACTCTCATCACAAGCATCTGCACAACTACTACACATTACATTATTCCAAGCCAAGCAACTGTTTATATCTATACTAAACTTTGCTTTTATCCAATGTTCTTTATTTAGAACTAACACTTCATTAGGACATGCCATTGCACACTCTTCACAAAAAGTACATCCACTCTTCTCTAAACTTAAAAATGGAATTTTATCTCCATCAAGTTTTATAATATCTTCTTCACAAACACTAATACAAGGTTTATCCTCACACTCTAAACAAATCTGAAAAAGATACTCATCTTCATTGTAAGGTGGCCTTACATATAAAGGTTTATCGTTTTTAGTTTTTTTAAAACGTGAAGCAAGGAAGGAAAAAGCCTCCCTTCTACTTACTTCAGTCATTCTTACTGAACACCCTCATTTAGGTTATCAAGTAAGTTTGATTGCTTACTTCCATTTGTAGTTCTAAACTCTGCTTGAAATGTATTTTCCACCAAAGGCTTATTATCTGATTGAGGTGCATGACACTGAGTACAGTTGTATCTAGCATGTGATACAGTTGCAAGTGCAGTTTCATTTCTCATATCAAACAAGTGTGACTTTGGAATTGACGTTGCATTCACCGAAGGTGCAACCATCGGGTCATGACAGCCTAAACATGAGTTGTTATTTGTGGTTATCGGCAACATGCCTTCAACATCATGAGATATCATAGGTGGTGCATTTTCAAATGCACGCTCATATACTTTTGACTCACCCGCAGCAACAGTACTATAAGAAGTTTTATCTCCTGTAGTAGTGTTTTCTGTATAAAGGTCAGTTTTTCTAAGCCCCAACGACTCTTCACTAATACTGCTACTCATAGCACACCCAGTTGCTATAAGAGCTGTTAATGTCGCAGCAGCTATAAGCGTCTTTTTACTAAACATCATATGTCTCCTATCCGTTTTTATTGATATAATTTCTAATGCCAAATGACAGAGCATCATCGTCACAGACTTCGATACATCTACCACAATTGGTACATTCTCCTGAAGTTACATCCCCACTCTCTTTGCCTATCAAAGAGAGAATATGCTTTTCAGGACATACATCTTTGCACTTCATACAAAGAGTACAGTTTGGTTGATTATGTTTTACTCTTATGATGCTCAATCTTGAAGCAACTGAATAAAACCCCCCTAATGGACATATATGCCCACACCAACCATTCTTAACCGCAAACAGGTCAAACAAGAAGATTGACAATACAGCCGCGCCTCCCATGCCCATACCAAATACTATACCACGATGTAGCATAGAAATTGGCGAAACAATTTCAAAAGCAGCAACACTTGTAAAGGCTGATAAAATTAGTGCAAGTACTATAACCTTATACCTCACGCTACGTCCCAACCAAACCTTTTTCTCCGTCTTATCAAGAAGAAGAACTCTTCTTAACCAATTTGCCAAATCGGTTATCATATTTATCGGACACACCCAAGAACAAAACGCTCTTCCGCCAATACTGGCATAAAATAGCAACACTATCAAAGCACCTACTAAAACATCTGCTCCCAAGATTGCCCCTGCTGCAAACATCTGCATTACTGCAAATGGATCAGAGAGCGGAATAACCCCAAAAAGCAAAGATGAACTCAAAGTTCCAGTAAGGACTTTAAACCCATATGCATTAGCACTAAAATAAAGAACCAAAATACCAATTTGGCTAAGTCTGCGCAACATCAAGAAACGATATTTTTTTAGAAAATTAGTCATCAAACAATACCTCATCAGAGTTTAAGTAATCTTGCGGAGCAAGCTCACTTCTTTTTGTTTGAGTCGCAACATCTGTTGAAACATCTTCTAAACGTTTCTCATCCTTTGAATCCCAACCTTTTATGTAATATCCACCAACTTTGCCTTGAGCAATTTCAATAGGAAGCACAAAAATAGCTGCTTTCTCTGTCACGCAAGCACGCTCACATAAACCACATCCCGTACAAGCTTCACTTATTACTTTTGGAATCAAAAATGCATGTTTGCCTGTTCTATCATTTCTTTTATACTCAAGAACGATAGCCTCATCCATCAAAGGACAAGCTCTATGACAAGCATCACACTGAATTCCCCAATAAGCAATACAGGACTCTTCGTCAACGACTGCAAGCCCCATTTTAGATCTGTTTATATCTAAAACTTTTTCACCTTCTACGACACTAGATACACTTTCTTCATCTAAAGCCCCTGTTGGACAAACAGGAACACAAGGGATATCTGTACACATATAACACGGTACATCTCTTGGTATGAAGTACGGAGTACCCATAGGTTTTTTGTCTCCTGGTTTTGCCATGAGTAGAGTGTCAAACGGACATGCTTCCGCACACTGCCCACACTTAATACACATACGCAAAAAATCGATTTCAGGTTTTGCACCAGGAGGGCGCAAAATCAGAGGTGCTGATTTTGCCTCCTCAATATAACCAGTCCAAACCATTCCACCTAATGCCGACAAACCAACACTTTGTGCCATCACAGAAAGAAATCTTCGTCTTTGTGTAATGACCGGTTTTTTTGAATCAAGATTGCTCAAAACAATCCTTTTCCTCTATTATGCTTTGTAAAGCTTAACAGCACACTTCTTGTAGTCAGTCTGTTTTGACATCGGACAAGTAGCATCTAGACAAACTTTGTTTATAAAGACTTTTTCATCAAACCAAGGAACAAAGATAAGTCCTTTTGGAACTCTATTTCTTCCTCTAGTTTCAACTCTAGCTCTTACCTTACCACGACGTGATTCAACCCAAATAAGCTCACCTTGCTTGAATCCTTTAATCTTGGCATCAGCTGGGTTTATATAACATAAAGCTTCAGGAACTGCACGATACAGCTCAGGCACTCTCATAGTCATAGTTCCACTATGCCAGTGCTCAAGAACGCGTCCTGTACACATCCAAGTATCATATTTACTATCTGGCATTTCTGGAGGATCCATATATGGTCTAGCAAAGATTTTAGCTTTATTCTTCAAACTCTTCTTGGCTTTATCTGTAATACCCATCAAGTCACCCTGAGAAAGAGCTTTTGCCAGTGGTCCATAAAATGCAAAATCACCACTATTTGCTTTTCTTGCGTACGGATCATACCTAGCATTAAATCTCCATTGAGTCTCTTTACCATCTACAACTGGCCACTTCAATCCTCTTACTCTATGGTAAGTGTCAAAATCTGCCAAGTCATGAGCATGACCACGACCAAAGTCTGCATACTCTTCAAAAAGATACTTATGAATATGGAAACCATAACCTTTCCACTCTTTACCATCTGAGCCAATTACTCCACGACTATCACCAATACTCTCAGTATCATCATAACCTGCATTGATTGGATCATTCATATCTTTTGAATAAGATTTTGCTCTTTTATTTGCAAAAAGAATCTCAAACATAGTAGTATCTTCGTTATATCCCATTGCTTTTGCTTTACTAATAACGTCAGGAAGCTTTTTATTGCCACGAAGTGGTTGCTCTCCCCAAACATCTTTAACAGTAAACCTTTTTGAAAGCTCAATCCATTGCCATGTATCACTCATGGCATCACCTACTGGCAGAACTTGTTGTCTCCACAACTGAGTTCTTCTTTCCGCGTTACCATATCCGCCCCACTTCTCATATATCATTGCTGATGGAAGAATAAGGTCAGCTACTTTTGCAGAAATTCCAGGGTAACCATCACTACAAACGATGAAGTTATCCATTGTTCTAGCTGCTTTTATCCAGTGATTTGCACTTGCAGTATCGTGGTATGGATTACACACATTTACCCATGCAAACTTAACAACACCATCTTCGATGTCTCTGTGAATTTTCATAATATGCTGATTTCCAACTGGGTTTAGAGTTCCAGCAGGAACTTTCCAGCTATTTTCAACTATAGTTCTATGCTTTTTACTTTTTACCATCATATCAGCAGGTAATCTGTGACAGAATGTTCCAACTTCACGAGCAGTTCCACAAGCACTTGGTTGTCCTGTAAGACTAAAAGCACCATTTCCTGGTTTAGCTTGTTTTCCTAGTAAAAAGTGAACGTTATAAGCTAGAGTATTTACCCAAGTACCACGTGTGTGTTGATTCATACCCATAGTCCAAAAAGATACTACTTTTCTACCTTTTTCAACGTAAAGTTTAGCTAAGTATTGAAGCTTCTTTTTGAAATCATCAATAGATTCATCAGGATTACCCTTAGAGATTTTAGCTACATAATCAAGCGTATAAGGAGCTAAGAACTTTTTATACTCTTCAAAAGATATTTCCCAGTGCTTAAGACCAGCTGGCTTATGAACCATCTTATCTCCTGCTTTATAACCATAAGGAGCAAGAGCAGGTGCCTCTTTTTCAGAAACAGTAGTCTGCATCTCACGATTTATAATCTCCATCTCTTTTGCTGAATATTTACCAGCACTACCATCTGCTCTAACTGGCAATAACGATTTTTCACCAGCTCTTCTCATTCCATAGCCCATATTTACTGGGCTTGCTGCAAAAACAATATGTTTTTTAACAAAATCCCAATCAATTGACTCTGGATAATTATAAACAATCTCTCTAGCAACATAGTTCCAAAGAGCAAGATCAGTACTTGGAGAGAAAATTATCTCTACATCTGAAAGATCTGAGCCTCTATGTCTATAAGTAGAGATATTTACTACTTTAACCTTATCTGGGCTAGAAAGTTTTCTATCTGAAACACGCGACCAAAGAATTGGGTGCATCTCAGCCATATTTGCACCCCATGTTACAACTGTATCTGTTAATTCGATATCATCATAACAACCACTTGGCTCATCAATACCGAATGTTTGGTAAAAACCAACAACGGCACTAGCCATACAGTGACGAGCATTTGGATCGATTGCGTTTGAGCGAAATCCACCCTTCATCATTTTTTGCGCAGCGTAGCCTTCCATGACAGTATACTGTCCTGAAGCAAACACACCAACACCTTCTGGCCCACTAGCTTTAAGTGCTTTTTTGATATTGACTTCCATCTCATCAAATGCTCTTTTCCAGCTAACTGGTTGAAACTTACCGTTTTTATCAAACTTACCATCTTTTCCAATACGAAGAAGTGGCTGTTTTAAACGATCCGCACCATACATAATTTTGGCATTAAAGTATCCCTTGATACAATTAAGCCCACGATTGACCGGAGCTGCCGGATCACCTTTTACTGCGACAATTTTTCCGCCTTTAGTTGCAAGCATGATACCACAACCGGTACCACAAAAACGGCAAACACCTTTGTCCCATTTCCATCCTGACTCAGCTTGAGCTACTGCTGCTTGAGCCTCTTGTGGTACTGCTATTCCCACTGCTGCTGCTGCACTTGCTGCTGCTGTTGTCTTAAGAAAGTCTCTTCTTGAAAGCGACATATAGATACCTCCTGATTTGAGTTACAGGATGATTATAGCTACACAACCCATTACATAGCTATGACTTATGTCAAAAAGCAGTTTTTAATTAAAAATTAATCTTACTTTTGTGAATTTTCTACCATAGTATTGAGATTTAATTTAGTTTTTCTAGCATTTTTCTTACATGTATAAGATTTTCTGCTGATTCTATTGCTATATCTTCTGTAGCATTCACCTTTTTATCGAAACTATCTTTCTCTTTCTTATCTATCTGTAAGTCTCGCAATGCATCATTCACATTATCAGCTAAATGTTGTAGTTCATGAACTGCTGACTCTGCTTGTTTAATAGCATCTTCTGAGTGACTCATAGCAACATTTACTTTTTTTACAAATTTTGAAAGATAGTTAGATGCTTCAATTAATTCATCTTCACTCTCTTCATCTACTCTTATATGTCTATGATTAAGACTATTTATATTATCACTTTCTAGCGCTTTTGTTCTATTTACGAAATCATTTATATGGTTTACAATCTCACGAGAGAGTATATATGAAAATAAGATTATAATCAGTGCTATTACAAGTGAAATATACTGAAACTTTATAAATATGCTATTTTTCTCTTCGCTATGCTCTGTGTACAGCCAAACTGCCTCATCCATAGTGTTTAAAAGTTTAATATTTTTTTCATGTACATATGAAATGGAATCATTCATGCTATTTTCTACTTTTAAAATACCTAATACGTATTTTTCATGTGCCTTCCAATACTTGTATGTTTTTTCTACACGAGTCAAAACTTCAGGAATTGCTTTAACTTCTTTGTGGTTCATAAACATATTAATAGTTTCATCATATAGATTTTTAGCCTTTACAAATTGCAAGTAGTCTTCTTCATTATCTGTTCTTAGGTATCTCTCAACAAAAAGTCCCATTCTTTGTGATAACATCCTTTGTCTACCAGAAAGATCTATAAACTCGCTACTCATACTATTTTTAACCATAACTTTTACAACTTTATCTGATTCACTTAGAAGTGATGTTATTCTTGCTGTTAATGTTTCCAAATCATTTTTTATAAAAGCTACTGCTTTTCTTATTTTTACAACTTCGCTCTTAAATGAAATCCAAAGTGAGTTTACCTCCTCTAATTTAGTTTTTATTTTTGTATTTTGAGGAAGGTAAATACCTTTTGCAGAGTTACCTTTGATAAGATCATGAAGATTATTATCAAATAGATCAATTGCGCTATTTAGTTCTCTAAAATCCGTACTTTGTTTATATTTTATATAAAATATCTCTTTACTCATCTTTTGAGTAAGCATTCTTTGTTTACCAGCTATATTTATAATAAATGAGTCTTTTTTACTTCTCTCATTCATTGCAACTGTAAGCGTTATTACACACACTATTATAAAAGATAGCATACCTCCCGCAAAGTGTATTTTTTTACTTATACCTCTTGGCTTTATCATTTCTTAATCCTATTCATAAATCTCTCTTAGCTCATCAATATCTAGTATCTTTACACAGTTTTTCTCTATATCTATGATTCTATTTCTTGTTAGTTTTCTTAGAATTCTTGAAAGTGTTTCTGGTTGTATATGAAGCATGTATGCTATTTCATGTTTTCTTAACTCATTAAAGTTTCTTAAATCATTTGCAAGCATATGAGCAACTTTTGCAGTGCCATCAAAAACAACATCACGATTAATAATACATTGTAGTTGCTGAATCATTTTAAATGACTCTTTTAATACAATCTTCATAAAATCATGATTTGCATGCATTAATTCTCTAAACTTTATGTTATTGAAAATCAAAACTTTACTATCTTCTAGAAATTCTGCATTTGCATAGCAACTCATAATATGCTCCTCGCATAATTTTGAAATATCAAAAATCATAGAGTTTGATATGATTTTATATAGAAAAATTTCACTATCAAATCTATCTACTTTATAAAATTTAATAGCGCCTTCAGCAAGATAAAAAATTTCATTTTGATTCTCTTTTTCATAAAAAAGCACATCAGAACTAACATACTTTTTCAAAGTTGCTATTTTAGATAACTTATCCAAAATTTCATCATCTAAACAATTAAAAAAAGGCATCCTTTTAAGAGAAGTTATGTCTACCAAATAGCTATCCTGTGTTGAAGTTCAGATACTCTATCCTAAGGAGAGTAGAATATCCACAAATTTTAAATTATTAATTAATTTTCACGACCCTAAAAGCTTCTGGGTCATTCTCTTTTATGATTTCACGAAATATTCTTAGTTTTCTTAGCTCTACGATTATGAAAATTATATTTTTTGTTCCTTAATTTCCATACATCTCTACTAATTCATCTAAATTTAAAACTTCTAAATCTTTATCTA
>DQUE01000171.1 GCA_015662405.1 Sulfurimonas autotrophica
ATCAATGAAGCACTTGAACTCTATTTTCAAGAAGAACAAAGAAAGCTACTGGAAAAAAATATCGCAGATGAAAATGCTCTTACCAATCTCAATTATGATGAGTTTTGGGATGGCGTTGATATTGAATAGGGGAGTTTTCGCTTTATATTCAATTATGAAAAAGATTTTCCAATGCAGAGTTTATCATCAATGAAAAAGTTTTTTCTCTTGGCGAACTTGCTGAGACGCCAACTGGTGTTATCTATGAAGTTATTTATGGTCTCTTACTTACTTACACAACTGAGCTACACACCACATGCCGTATATACAACTTTCACATTTGCAAATACACAAATACCAATACTCAAAAAATATGATGAGGGTGAGGCTAAAGAGGGTGTGGGTACGGGAGCTAGCCTAGCCTATGCTTATACACACAAGATACAAAATCAAGAACTTTTAGAACAAATAGAGTTTTTTTGTTATAATCTTGGTAATCAAAAATCAAACGAAATAGGATCTTTTCATGCTAGCATCAATAAAAGCAAAAGTAATCTTCTCCATTACCATGCTAAGTATAGTTGGGCTTTTTGGGAGCTCTTATTATCTCTCTTCAACACTCTATACTCTTGCAGATACTACGACAAAAAAATCATTGCAGATGCTGAGTGAGTCGATCTTTCAGACAATGACAACAAGTATGATGCTCGGTGATTCTGAAGTTATTAAGAGTACACTTGAGAGTGCAAAAAATATTGATGGCATTGATGATTTAAACATTGCAAAGTCAAAAGCTGTTATAGAGGTGTATGCCCCAGATGAAAAATATACAACCGACCCACTTCTGCGTGATGTTTTACAAAATAAAACGACAAAAATTATTGAGACAAATGAAAACGGTCACCATATCATCCGTATGATTCAACCTATGATAGCCGAAAAAAGATGCCTACAGTGTCACTATAATGCAGAGGTTGGTCAGGCTTTAGGGGCTATGGATTTAAAAATATCTCTCGATAAGACTGACCAGATGATAAACGTAACAAACAGAAATCTTGTTATATCTATCATTATCGGTATTGTTCTTTTTAGTAGCGTTGCTTTTCTCTTTTTTAGCCGTGAAATTTTCACGCCACTTACTAGCCTAAAAAATAAAATTGCAAATCTTGTCAGCGGCGATAAAGATCTTACAAAGCGTTTGCATAATATAAGAGGAACTGAATTTGGAGAAACGGCTGATGAAACAAATCATTTCATAAAGATGATTCAAGATACGGTCAATGAAGTAAAATCTCTTGGTACACAAAATAATGAAATTGCTTCTGAGATAGAAAATGCTTCACATGTAATACGCAAAGCACTACAACAAGAAAAAAATATAGTCACGAAAACAAGTAAAAAAAGTGAAACTATTCAAGATATTTTAAACCAAACCATACAAGCAGCAACAACCACTCAAAAGACCATCACAGAAGCAGAAGTAGAGTTAGAAAAAGTGCACACCTCCTTAGAAAAGCTCAACAATGAAGTAGGAGCTTTTGTCGAGAGTGAAAATGAACTCTCAAACGAACTTTTAGTACTAAAAAATGATGCTGATCAGGTCAAAAGTGTACTTGATGTTATCAAAGATATTGCAGAACAGACAAATCTTTTAGCACTTAATGCTGCTATTGAAGCTGCTCGCGCGGGAGAGCATGGACGTGGGTTTGCTGTTGTTGCCGATGAGGTAAGAAAACTTGCAGAGCGTACACAAAAAAGTTTGGCCGAAATAGACATCAATGTAAGCACCATCGTTCAAGCCATTAATGATGTCAGCGACAAAATAACAATTAATGCACAAAACATAAAAACACTAGTCACTATATCTGACGATGTTGGAGAGAAAATTTCACTCACCGCAAACGCTATGCAAATAGCAACACAGATGGCAAAAAAATCCAAAGATGACAGCCAAGAGATGTCTAAAAATATTCAAGAGATCATTGCATACATTGAAAAAATCACAACCCTCTCAACTGCAAACAATACAAGTGTCGAAAGCATAGAGAGTGACCTGCAACGACTTGTACAAGTCGCCTCTTCTTTACAAAAAACTATTGATGAGTTTGTCAGCTAATCTCCTCTTAACGAGTGCGGCGCCTCTCTCCTCTTTTGTGAACATAGTTCTTTTTAAAACAGGATTGACAAATACTATACTTTGAGTTTAGCGGCAAGGGCGCCGTGCAGAGTTTACATGTCTGTACAAGTGCTGTTTGCCTGAGTGTCTCTTCTATGTATTTGTTTAAAACACCCCTATATGCTCTTGCTTTGTTTGCATCAACAAAATACTCATCAAAACGATAACTCAACCACAAATACAAAGAGATCTCTTTGACCATATCTTCAGCATGGAGTAATTCTTGGGAGGTTTGCGCATACGAACCACTTAATTTCGGTGCATGATAAAAGATTGGCTCTTTTTTTTCTAAAGCATTAACATAACGCTCATACGCATTGACAATATAGGCTGATTGCAGTGACAACGGTGCACAGGCAAGATGATACTTTGTAGCAATATCTAAATCATAACTATCTACTATACGTGAAGCTTCAAGCATATCATCTAGTGATGCAGCATAAAAAGGACCATCAAAAACCATATTTTTTATAAAAAAGCGTAAAATCTCCTCTAAAGAGTTCTCTTCTAAAATGGTGCCAACAAGCTTTATATGTTCTAAATTTGCCATCACTTGAAATGGTACTTCTATCTTTTTTGCTGGTTTTGTGAAATTTTTTTTGACAATTTTGAGTGCATCATTATGCAAAGCACCGACATATCCATTTTCATGCAGACCATATCTTCCTGCTCGTCCTGCTATCTGATGAATTTCTGAGGGAAAAAGCGTACGCTCAATGATACCATCAAACTTCTCGACTTTTGAGAAAAGCACAGTTTTTATAGGCAGATTCATCCCCATAGCTATGGCATCTGTAGCGATGAGAATCTCTGTTTCCCCCTCACGAAAACGCCTTGCCTCCTCTCGCCTTACCTCAGGAGAGAGGTTACCATAGACAACACTCACTGAAAAATCTTTTGAAAAACTCTGTTTCAAACGCAAAACATCTTTTCTGCTAAAAGCAATAATTGCCGTTCCTGCTTCTACATCTTTTGGATCTGTTGGCTTCTCTAAAAGTTTTAGCGGATTTTTTCTCTCAAATTCTCGAATTTCGAGCTCTTCACCCAAATACTCTGCAAGCGCTATAATTGCATCTTTGACATTGGGTGAGGCTGTCATAATCACTTCTTTTGCAGGCGCACCGATGATAGCATTTGCCCATGCCCAACCACGGTCACGATCATCTATCATCTGCACCTCATCTATGACACAAACATCTACATCTACATCGTAATTCATCATCTCTATAGTTGAGCTGATATGTGTTGCCTCATCATCTAAAATCTGCTCTTCACCTGTTATAAGCGAGCTCTCAATCCCTTCTGCTTTGAGTCTCTCATACCCTTCAAGTGCCAAAAGACGCAGGGGTGCAAGATAGTATCCGGTATCAGCCTCTTTGAGTGTTTGCATCGCCTCATACGTCTTTCCGCTGTTTGTAGGACCAATATGTAAAATAAGCTTTCGCTGCATACTGCGTGCAATTGGAAAGAGGTTCTTAAAATCACGAATAGTTCGCGCTAAAAGCTCTTCTCTTTGTTTTTTTATAAGCTCATCTTGAATAGAGTCTAAAAATCTACGTGTTATTTTTCTCTCTATTTTTGGTGTTACATGTAAATTCAAAGGCAACAGATCAAATAAAAATTCATATACTCTTCTATGCAACACTTCTGGCGAAAAATGTAAAAGCTGCGCATACTCTGCACACTCTTTGACAATTGCATCGAGTGCCAACAAAAACTCATCTTCACGCTCTTTTTTTATCTCTGCTACAATTGCATTAAAATGAAACCGTTTTGCGTGCCATATCTTTGCTAAAAGAGTCTCAAG
>DQUE01000147.1 GCA_015662405.1 Sulfurimonas autotrophica
AGCCTCTTTGAGTGAACGCATAGCATGGTAGCACCTCTTTTCATTTCCTAAATCACAGTAAATATTTAATGCAACCCTATTGCCACTCATGGTTATAAATTCATCACTAATACTACCTAAATTACCTGCTACAAGTGCAAAAAGATAGGATGGTTTTGGATGCGGATCATGCCAAGTAACACCGTGACGATCACCTAAATCATTATAAGATTTTATTTTATTTCCATTGCTAAGTAAAATCGGATACTTCTTTTTATCTGCAATCACAGTCGTTGTAAAGAGACTCATCACATCAGGACGATCAAGATAGGGCGTGATGGTGCGAAACCCTTCTGGTTCATTTTGTGTACAAAAAATATCGCCTGATCTGTAGAGTCCTTCAAGCTCTGTATTCTTTTGTGGATAGATTCTGTTTTTGATTTTAATTTCAAAGTTATCTGGAACATTCAAAATAGTAAGAGTCTCCTCCTCTACAATATACCTACTCTCCTGTAATTTCAAACCATTTAAATAGAGCTCCATTAACTCCAAGTTCACAGCATCAAGTCGTAAATCTTTTTCCTTCATATCCATTTTTACAATCTGCATGCAGTTTGTCACAACTGTCTCTTCCTCAAACAGCTCAAAGGTCAAATCAACCCTCTCTATTGTAAATGGTGGCTTTTTATAATCTTTTAAATATTTTGCTTGTGGCTCTTTACTCATCTTTTTACTCTCTCTTTTACAGATACGCTACTTCTAATCACGTTTTGTCGTCTTTCTTTTTTTATTAGAGACCCTATCTCTCCTATTTCTATTGTAATGACGCACTCTTTTGTTTTCTATCTTTTTATGCTCTGCTTTTAACTTCACCTCATCCACATCTTTTCTTCGTATATTTGGATCAGGTTCAAAACCTTCAACAACCTCTTGTGGAATTTTTTTCCCTATAAGTTTTTCTATGGCTCTTATATCATATTTTTCATATATATCGATAAGAGAGATTGCTTCACCTTCTCGTCCGGCACGCCCAGTACGTCCAACTCGATGTACATAATCTTCAGGGATTGCAGGCAACTCATAGTTAATAACATAAGGCAACTCTTCTATGTCAAGTCCACGTGAAGCGATATCAGTTGCTATTAAAACTCGTATCTTCCCCTCTTTGAACTGATGAAGTGTTTTTAAACGATTTGCCTTTGTCCTATCTCCATGAAGAACCCCACATTTGAGTCCATCTTTTTTCAACTCCTCTGCAAGTTCATCTGCACTCACTTTTGTTCGCGTGAAGACCAAAACCTGAGGAAAGTTTCTTGAGCCTATCAAATATGCCAACAACTCTGCTTTTCTTGTTGTATCCACAAGATATGCGACTTGATTAATCGTATCAACCGTTGTATTTTTCTTCGCTGTTTCAATAAATGCAGGCTTTGTTAAAATAAGCTTAGAGAGCTTACGCACTTTATCACTAAATGTTGCACAAAAGAGAAGTGTCTGATGTCTTTTTGGTAACAATGGATGAATTTTACGAATATCTTTAGTAAATCCCATATCTAACATTCTGTCAGCTTCATCAAGTACAAAGATCTCTACATCTTTGAGATACAAACCATTCTCTATATGTTCAAGCAAACGCCCCGGTGTTGCAATTACAATTTCAGTACCATTTTTTAAAGCTTCGCGTTGTTTGTCTAAATCTTTTCCACCAACCAAAATTGTTGTTTTAATATCCATATATTTTGATAAAGCACTTATATCTTCATATATTTGTATGCTCAACTCTCTTGTAGGGGAGAGTATTACAGCGCGTACACCTTTACCTGCAATTGGTTTACGTAATCTCTGTAGTATCGGCAACGCAAAAGCAGCTGTTTTTCCCGTTCCTGTTTGTGCAGTAGCAAAAAGATCTTTTTTTCCCAAGACTAAAGGAATAGCACGTGTTTGAACAAGTGTTGGCTCTGTGTAGCCCAAATCTTTTATAGCATCAAGCAATGGCTTAAAAACTCCCAGCTTTTCAAATGACATCTTCTTCCCTTAATTTATCTATGCAATTGTAACACATAGAAAATTAAATAAAAAAATAGATATAATTCTGCAAAATTAAAGTAAGTATAAATATGATGAGAAAAGCACTCAAAAAAACCTCCAAACATAAAAAACTCAGAGATTTTTTAAAAAAATATAAAATTCCCTCTCAATACCTTGCTACAAATCGCAGAATGATTTCGCGTGCAGTACTCATAGGACTATTTATAGCCTTTATTCCAATGCCGATGCAGATGGCAGCTGTGTTACTTTTTGTGCCATTTATAAAATTTAATGTACCTGTAGCACTCGCTATGTGTTGGCTTAGTAATCCACTTACAATGCCTCTTATGTATTACATGGAGTATCTAACTGGTTCATTTTTACTTGGCATTGAGCCTGAACCTGTAGAGATGACCCTAGAGTGGTTTTCGCATAATTTTGATAATATTTTCATTCCTCTCTATTTTGGAACGGCGATATATTCTATTTTTGGATCACTCTTTGGTTACTTTTTAGTAAATTTTTTCTGGAAATCATCAGTGCATAAAGAGAAAAAAAAGCACTACACAGACAGATAAGTGCTTTTAGTCTGAAGTATTCACCCTTGCTCTCTTTGTATAGCTCCATAGTATGAAACCAAGACCTACAATGAAAAAAGGAATACTTAAAAGCTGTCCTGTCGTTAAGTCGATACCTAATGAATAATCAGCTTGGCGAACTTTGACAAACTCTAGTAAAAATCTTGCACCAAAAACAAAAAGAAGAAAAAGTCCAAATAAAAAGCCTTTTGGTACTCTCTTGTAATATCTTTTATAGATATATGTCAATACAAAAAAGATGAGAAGATAGGAAAAAGCTTCATAGAGTTGCACAGGATGTCTTGGAATCATATCTACTCTTTGAAACACAACAGCCCAAGGCAACTCACTCGGCTTACCTAAAATTTCCGAGTTCATAAAATTACCCATACGCACAAAAAAGCCAAAAAGAGCTGTTGGCATCACAAGCCTCTCTATCAACCATAAAAAATCTGTTTTATACTTTTTAGATCCGTAATAGAGTGCTATAAGCACACCAAGTCCACCACCGTGAGAAGCTAGCCCACCCTCCCATACAGCAAAAATTTTCAAAGGATGCGAAAAATAGTAACTAGGATCATAAAACAGAACATGCCCAAGCCTTGCACCTATGACAATCCCAACAACTGCATAGAAAAAAAGTGGCTCTATTGTGCTTTCATCTTTGTTTTCACGACGATAAACCCATTTCATAAACTCCAAACCTAATAGAATTGCTATTGCAAACAGAAGTCCATACCAATGCATCTGTAAAGGACCAAATGAAAACAGTACAGGATCAGCATTCCAGACAAAATAGTGCATGCTATTAGTTTTTCAACGCTTGGGCTATAAGCTCAATAGGATTTTTAAAAACAGTTTCAACCCCTGCATTATACATAGAATTATTTATCTGCATGCGACAGGCACTACACTCTGCACTCACAATATCGGCCTTTGTTTTTTCAATCATGGCAGCTTTAGGTACACCTGCTGCTTTTGCAAAGTGATACTTCTCTGTCTGCATTGTCACACCGCCAAACCCACAACACAGATTTGGATCACTCATTTCAACTATTTTATAATTTTGGCGAATCAAATTTCTTGGTTCTTCATGAACCCCCTGCATCTTTTTTGCATGGCATGGGTCGTGGTAAGTTACAATAGGTGAAACTTTCTTCTTCGATGCTAAGAGATGCTCTAAGTCTGTATGGTGTTGTAGCCACTCTGTCGCCATAAAAACCTTTTTCATAACCGCTTTTGCCCGTGCTTTCCACTCCGGTTGATCATGAAAGTAGTGTTCATAATCAATTTTTAGCATTGCACTACATGTAGCCTCAGGCACAATAATAGCCTCCACATCCTTTGCAAAACTCTCGAAATACTCTATGTTAAACTTGGCATTTGCATCAACTGTATCAAAATCTCCCGTAAAATAAGCAGGAGCAGAACAGCACTTTTGACTTTTAGCCAAGAAAGCATCAATCTCAAGTACTTCTAAAATTTCTAAAAGGGAGTCACCTATTTTTCTATAATTATAATTTGCCAAACAACCTATAAAAATTGCTACTTTTCTTTTTCCACCATTATGAATATTTTCAGGATGCGCATTTAAAAAAGATGTTTTTGTCAAACTTGGCATTAATCTATCAGATTTTATAATCGGTAGATTAAAGCGTGCTGTCATAGAGTTAATGTCATCTTTTATTTTAAATCCGCAGGTTTGAAAAGTATACCCAAGCTTAAAAGCAATATCATTAAGCCATCTGTGACGCAAAAGTAAAAAGAAAGCTTTTTTATACCATGCTATACCAAACTTCTGTGCGATGTCACTGCGTACCTGCTCTATTATCATATCTGTAGGCAGTGATTTTGGACATACCTCAACACATGCAGTACATAAAAAACAGCTTTCAAAAATGTCTTTTGCAGTTTTATCAAGCTCCAAATTACCTCGTTTATATGCACCTAAAAGGTCTATAAATCCACGTGGAGAGGTAACCTCATCTGCATTTACATTATGAATGGTGCATACTGGAATACACTTTCCGCATTTCACACAATCATCAGCAATCTCTGTAAAATTAAAAATATCTTCTATCGTTTTACTCATACTTACACCGTCTTTGAAAATGTTTTATCGCTATGTGCGTGATGCTTCATATAAGCATCAAAAGCCATTGCAATATTTCGAATGAGCAAAGTACCTGTAGCAGAACACTCTATATACTCATTATTTATTGTTATTAACTCTTCTTCTATAAAAGGTTGCAGATCTAAAAGTGCATCTTCAAAATAGTTTTTGAACTCTAGCCCAAATAGAGCCTCAAATCTTTTAATGTCAAGTTTAAAATTACTCATAAGTTCCATAATTACATGTTGGCGTATCTTATCATCTCTACTTAAAACTACACCCCGCTCAAATGGTAGTTTTTCAGCATCAATAGCAGCTTCATACGAGGGCATATCTTTAAAGTTTTGCGCATAATAATCCACCCCTTCACCTATAGAAGTAAGTCCTATGCCTATTAAATCTGCACCACCTTTTGTTGTATAGCCTTGGAAATTTCTATGCAACTCTCCTTTGCCTATTGCCTTAAAAAGCTCATCTTCAG
>DQUE01000055.1 GCA_015662405.1 Sulfurimonas autotrophica
GTGATTGTCAAAGAAGAAAACAGAGAGAGAATTGCATCAGATGTGGAAAAAGCACTTAAAGAGAGCTATGGTGAGCTCGAGATCGAAGTGCTCAATTACGAAGAGCTCAATTGTCCTCAGCACATGCATTATTCAGAGCATAATGCATGTTTTGATTGTAAAATAAGTTTTGAACCACTTGAACCTTTGAGTTTCTCTTTTAATTCGCCAAAAGGGGCTTGTAGTGAGTGTGATGGGCTTGGTATTCGCTATACACTTGATATTGATAAAATAGTTGACCCTGATGTAAGCATAGAGAAGGGTGCTGTTAAAATTGTTTATGGTTTTAATAAAGGGTACTACTTTACATTTTTAAAAGGGTTTTGTGCACATAATGATATTGATATTACGGTGCCATATTCTGAATTACCAAAACACCAACAAAAAGCGATACTCCATGGAAATATAGATGCAGTAGAGTTTTTATGGAAAAAACATAAGGTAAAAAGAGTTTTTCCAGGAATTATTCGTATCGCCTATGACATGCTCAAAGATGAAAAAGAGTTGGCTGAGTATATGAGTGAAAAAGTGTGTGATGTTTGTGGTGGGAACAGACTTAAACGTGAATCTTTAGCGGTAAAAGTAGCCGATACACAAATAGCACAGCTCCTTGAGATGCCTATAGCAAAAACCTATGAGTTTTTTGCTAACGAGGAGAACTTTTCTTACTTCGATACGCAGTCACGCATGATAGCTGAACCAATACTTAATGAGATAAAAGAGCGACTCTTTTTTCTTTATGATGTAGGGCTTGGCTATATTACTTTAGGTCGTGATGCAAGAACTATAAGTGGTGGTGAAGCACAAAGAATACGCATCGCTTCACAAATAGGTTCAGGGCTTACTGGTGTTATGTATGTACTCGATGAACCGAGCATAGGTTTGCATGAACGTGATACTTTAAAGCTTATTAGAACACTACGAAGTTTGCAAGAGAAAGGAAACACAGTAATCGTTGTTGAACACGACAAAGAGACAATAGAAAATGCTGATTTTATTGTAGATATTGGAAGTGGTGCTGGGAAGTTTGGAGGCGAAATTGTTTTTAGCGGAACACTTGATAAACTCAAAAAAGCAAAAACTTTAACGGCTGATTATCTGTATGGCCGTAAAAAAATAGAGTACTTTTATAGACGACCGCAAGAGAAGTGGATAGAGATTAAAAATGTCACTATTAATAATATTAAAAACCTAAGTGCCAAAATTCCACTCAATAACTTTGTCTGCATTACAGGTGTAAGCGGTAGTGGAAAGAGTTCATTGATGTTGCAAACACTTCTACCAACGGCAAGAGAGCTCTTAAACCATGCAAGAAAAGTTAATAAAGTTGCAGGTGTTGAAATTAGCGGATTGGAGCATGTTGATAAGGTAATATATCTTGATCAAAGTCCAATAGGAAGAACACCAAGAAGTAATCCTGCAACCTATACAGGTATTATGGATGAAATTCGTAACCTTTTTGCACAGACAAAAGAGAGTCAGATTCGTGGCTATACTGCATCACGATTCTCTTTTAATGTAAAGGGTGGCCGTTGTGAGAAGTGTCAAGGAGAGGGTGAAAATAAGATAGAGATGCACTTTTTACCGGACATTATGGTCAAATGTGATGCATGTAAAGGACGACGCTATAATCAGCAGACTTTGGAAGTTTTTTATAAAGGTAAAACGATTGCAGATGTTTTGAGTATGAGTGTGGATGAGGCTTTTGCCTTTTTTAAACCTATTCCAAAAATACATCAAAAGATGAAAACACTTGTGGATGTAGGACTTGGATACATTACACTCGGACAAAATGCTGTAACACTCTCAGGTGGGGAAGCGCAAAGAATAAAGCTCTCCAAAGAACTAAGCCGTAAAGATACAGGAAAAACACTCTATATTTTGGATGAGCCAACAACAGGTCTACACTTTGCCGATGTTGATAGATTGACAAATGTATTGCATAAGTTTGTAGAACTTGGTAACTCTGTGTTAATCATTGAGCATAATCTTGATATGATTAAAAATGCTGATTATATAATAGACATGGGACCTGAAGGCGGTAGTGGTGGTGGACTCATTATAGCAGAAGGCTCGCCTGAAGAGCTTGCGAAAAATCACAAAAAAACAGGCTCTTATACTGGTGAGTATCTTGAAAAAGAGTTATTACAAGAGTAGTAAAAACAACTAAAAAATCGAAAAAAATTTGTAGAGATTAACCGCAGTGCTTTTTAGGATATTTGAAAAAAGTATAGTATAATTCGAAAAAAATTAAAGGCTTGCATTATGTCTGTATATGTTTTTGGGCACAAAAATCCTGATAGTGACTCTATAGTTGGTGCTATCTCTCTATCTTATTTAAAAAATCAAGTAGAAAAAGAGCAGTATATTCCTGCTCGCCAAGGTGAAATTACTGCTGAGACTCAGTTTATTTTAGATAGATTTGGCGGTGAGTTACCAGAGTTAAAAACCTCTGTTGCAGGTGAGAGAGTCTTTATAGTTGACTCTACAGATAAAGCACATTTTCAAGATGATATCGATGCGGCTACTATAGTTGGTATTGCTGATCATCATAAACTTGGTGATTTAACAACAGATACTCCATTAGAGGCTTGGATACGACCTATAGGTTGTTCAAACACTGTAATTTATGAGATGTACCGATGTTATGGTGTAGAAGTACCAAAAGAGATCGCAGGAATGATGATGATGGCAATTCTTAGTGATACTGTCATATTCAAATCGCCTACATGTACAAAAGTTGATACAAAAGCAGTTAAAGAGCTAGCTCAAATTGCCGAAGTAACAGACTATAAAAAACTTGCAATGGAGATGTTTATAGTAAAATCTGCTGTGGATGGTGCAAGTGCGCGAGATTTAAATACGCGTGACTATAAAGAGTTCAATATGAATGGTACAAAAGTTGGTATCGGACAGCTTGAAATGGTTGATATTTCAGTGTTAGAACCTCGAGAAGAGGAGCTCTTAGAAGATATGAAAAAAATGAAAGACGAGGGCGGTTTACATACTGTTTTAATTCTTTTGACAGACATTATGAAAGAGGGATCAAAACTCCTTGTTGTGAGTGATGATGAGTCAAAAATAGAAAAAGCATTTGGTGTAGAACTACAAGATCATAAAGTATGGCTTGATGGTGTATTAAGCCGTAAAAAACAAGTAGTTCCTTTTGTGCAACCGCAATTTTAACTCTTTTTAAGTTAGGAGTAGTCCACTTATTGATAGTTTGGCTACTCTGTATAGAGATATCTTTTTATTTTTTTTGTCGGCGTTTTGACAAAAGGTTCAATTTGCTCTATAAATTTTTGAATTTTAGAAAATGATGACAATTGTGTATTTACCTCAACACGCATATTTTCTAGATATTGAGCTATTTTTTTCCTGACTTCATTTTCAGGAGTGTTGTGTGCATGAAACATTGTGTCAATTAGCTCATAATCAAGGTGTATTCTTGCAATAATTTTGCCATCTTTTTCCATAACTAATGAATCTAAAACAGCCTCATTTTGATTAATGATTGCCTCAATTTGTTCAGGATAGATATTCTCTCCACTAGAACCTATAATAACATTTTTACTGCGCCCACTGATGAAGAGATATCCATCTTCATCTATATATCCTAAATCACCTGTATAAAACCATCCCTCTTTAATGACCTCTTTTGTCTGTTGCTCATCTTTATAGTATCCAAGCATAATACTAGGTGATTTTGTAATAATTTCCCCTTCACCATTTTGAGGGTTTGGATCTTTGATTTGTACTTCAACTCCAACCATCGCTAAACCAGTAGAGCCTATTTTTATTGGGTAACCCATCCTGCCACCTGCAATAAGAGGAGAAGTCTCGGTAAGTCCATAGCCAACAATGTAAGGAAAGTTGGCTTCTACTAAAAATTTTTCTACATAAGGAGAGAGTGCTGCACCGCCTATACCAAAAAACTTTATTCTTCCTCCAAATGTTGCAATCAGTTTTTTCCCAGCAATCTTATTGAGTAGTTTTCGAATAAAAGGAATTTTATAAACTGTTTTCATTAATAATGAACTAGTAAATTTGGGGAGTATTTTATTTTTGTATATTTTTTCTATGATTAGAGGCACACTCAGCATCATTGTCGGTTTGACGCTTGCAAATGCTTTTATAAGGACATTAGGTGTAGGTGTTTTATCTAAATAGACAATGTCACAACCATGGAGTATCGGTAAAATCATACCAACAGTACACTCAAAAGTATGTGCTAGAGGTAAAATAGATAAAAAAGTATCTTCAGGTAGAACTGTTACATTTTTATAAGCACTCATAGCATTGGTGACAAGGTTTTTATGTGAGAGCATAACACCTTTTGAGTGTCCTGTTGTTCCTGATGTATAAAGGAGTGCTGCCATGTCATCTTCATCTGGTTTTGGTAACTCTTTTGCAACTATTTTTTGTGTTAGTTTAGAGATATAACTATGGTTGGTTAAATCATCTATGAGTGTTAAATCATCGAGTTTTATAACAAATTTTATATTTGAATTCTCTAACTCTTCTATAGTTTGAAGATATTTTTGTGACACAAAAACAGCTTTTGCTTCAGAGTGTCTGATGATGTGTTGCACATCAGCAGGATGAAAATCAGGTAATATAGGAACGATAACTCCACCAAAGTAGGTAACAGCAAAGTAGGCAACAGCCCAGTTTGGCATATTTTCGCTTAGCAGTGCAACTTTATCACCCTTTTTAATACCGTTTTTCTTTAAAAGCTCTATCATGGCATGCACATTTTCATTGAACTGCGTATATGTCATGGGCTCTTGATCGACTTTTGATAAAACTTTTTTATTGGAATAAAGTGCAACTGAGCGTTTGAGAAGGCTTGGTAGTGTATAATCTTCTAGATTTTCATAAGGATATAGCATTATAATCTTTCCTCGTAAATAATTGCATTAGGGTTCTTACATGTATTTAAGGTATATGTAAGATATTATTATACAAAGTATTTCTTTAATATTGAATGTATGATTACATGTAGGTGACTTTTTTACAGCCAAATTTATCTACATGTAATAAAAAAGATTTGTATAAGAGAGCACCTATACCGCTCGTTAAAAAGCTTAATATACAAGGAGAGGGAATTGTAAAAGTGTTCATTATTGGTGTTTAGTAACTATTTACTTCTTAAGAATATACTTACGTTAATAAATAATTATAGAAGGTATAGGTAATGATTCATAAAATAGAGAATGTAAAAAATGAAGTAGCAAAGGTAGTTGTTGGACAAGAAAAAATGATAGATTCTTTGCTTATTGCACTTTTGTGCGAGGGGCATATTCTTATAGAAGGTGTTCCTGGACTTGCAAAAACTACTACTGTAAATGCACTCTCTAAGGCTCTTGGACTTCATTTTAAACGTGCACAATTTACACCAGATCTTCTTCCATCAGATATATTAGGTGCAGAGATATATGACCCGCAAAACAACCAATTTAAAATTAAAAAAGGTCCGATATTTACAAACCTTTTACTTGCTGATGAAATAAACCGTGCACCGGCAAAGGTACAGTCTGCACTTTTAGAAGTTATGCAGGAGAAACAAGTGACAATCGGTGATACGACATTCAAACTTGATTTACCATTTTTTGTAATGGCAACGCAAAACCCAGTTGAACAAGAGGGTGTCTATCAACTTCCAGAAGCACAGCTTGATAGATTTATGCTCAAGCTTATTGTTGGGTATAACACAAAAGAAGAGGAGCTTGAGATTGCAAGAAGGATCTCTAGTGGTAATTTTGAGACAATTAACCCTGTACTCAATAAAGATGAACTTGAAGCGCTGAAAAAAGTTGTAAGAGATATACATGTCGATGAAGAGGTTGAAGAGTATATGATAGAACTAGTCAATGCAACAAGAAATCCTCAAGAGTATGGACTTGATGAAATCAAAGAGTATATTCAGTTTGGTGCTTCTCCTCGTGTAAGTATTGATATGTTTAAAGCTGTTAAAGCGATGGCATTTATGCGTGGTAAAGACTTTGTAACGCCTGTTGATGTTGCATACATAGTCAAAGAGCTAATGCGTCATCGTATTGTGCTTACATATGAGGCTGAAGCTGAAGGTATAACAACGGATGAAATTATTCAAAAAGTGCTTGAAACTGTAGCAATACCATAAGGTCTCTAGCATGAGCAAACTACAAAAAATAGTTGTACGGGCACGCCGTCAAGTTTTTAGCGAGATGGTTGGCAATAATCCTTCTATCTTTCAAGGCGAGGGCTATGACTTTATAGAGTTACGTGAGTATATGCCTGGAGATGATATTCGCCATATTGATTGGAATATTACAGCAAAGCTCCAAAAGCCTTATATTAAAATCTTTCGAGAAGAGAGAGAACTCAATGTTGTTATTGCATCGATGCTAAATGGGAGTGTCTATTTTGGTTCAAAACGTTTTAAGCAGGATCTTATAGCCGAGGTGGTGGCAATGCTGAGTTTTTCTACTATAAAAAACGGAGATCTACTCAGTTCTTATATTTTTAGTGATAGGCTAGAGAGTTTTTTAAAACCGAGCAAAAAACTCTTTCATGTGTATAAAAGCACGGATGCGATTTTACATTTTGATCCACTCAATAAAAAAGCAGATTACAAAGTTTTGGCAGAGACCTTGTTTCAAAGGTTAAAAAGAAAATCTCTGATTGTGATTATTGGAGATTTTTTTGAGATTCCTGATTTTAAGGTATTGGCAAAAAAACATGAGGTCATAGCTGTTATTGTGCGAGACAGACTTGAGGAAAAGCCTCCTGAAATGGGATTTACTTCGTTGGTAGATCCTGAAAGTGGTGCTGTTTTAGAAGGTGATTTTACTACCCAAAGAGTGCAAGAGTATGCAAAAAAAGTATTACTCCATGACAGAAAATTGTATGCAACGTTTAGAAAACACCAGATTCGCTTTACAAAGATATATACAGACGGAAAAGTTGGTGTCTCTTTACGACGACTGTTTGAAGGTAGATAGATGCAAAATTTACAACCAAATGAAA
>DQUE01000005.1 GCA_015662405.1 Sulfurimonas autotrophica
AAATCCAATGTTTTTTGGTGAGATTCTTCAAGATTTAGATTTTGTTACCTCGAGTGAAATTGCAGAGGCTATTGCGATGCAAAATGGGCTTGAGTATGTAGATCTCTCAACTGTAACTCCAACGCAAGAAGCTCTAAGATTAGTGCCATATGAAGTTGCTAAAAGTAAAAATATTTTACCTTTAAGTGTGGAAGATGATGTGTTGGTTGTTGCTATGCAAGATATCAATGATATTATGACCATAGATTATCTACGCAAAATATCACAAAAATCAGTCAAATTGGTAGTGGCTGATGAAGTCTCTATTGCTAGATATGGTGAAATCTATTACTATCAAATGAGTAATCCTATTGAGACTGAAATAACACAAATCATAAAACAGAGCTTAGAGAATAAAGAGGTAGATATACCCCATTTGGTTGATTTGATTGTAAATGATGCTATAAAAGATGGAGTAACAGATATTCATATTACACCAGAACGCTCAGCTGTTCATATTTTTTATCGAATAGATGGTGTTTTAAAACACTATTTTGCTCTTCCTGCTAAGCTACATGCGCAAATAGTAGCACGTATTAAGATTACATGTAATCTTGATATCTCCGAAATAAGAAAGCCACAAGATGGCTCGTTTAGCCACTCCTTTTTAAATGAAGATTTTGATTTGAGGGTCTCAACTCTGCCTACTAAGCATGGTGAAAATATCGTTATGAGACTTTTAGGAAAAGGAGCATCTCTCTTCTCACTCTCTCACCTAGGAATGACTGAAGCCAATAGTAAAAGGATAGAGCACTATTTTTCAAAGCCATATGGCATTGTGCTTATAGTAGGACCAACAGGAAGTGGTAAGACTACAACGCTCTATTCAGCACTTAGAAAAGTAAATTCACTTGAAAAAAATGTTATGACTATTGAAGACCCGATAGAGTATAAGTTTACTTTCATTAAACAGACACAGCTCCATGAAAAAGCAGGCTATACATTTGATGCTGCTATTCGTGCATTTATGCGACAAGATCCAGATGTTATGCTTGTAGGTGAAATCCGAGATCAGCAAACAGCAGAGTTAGCGGTGAGAGCTTCCATTACAGGGCATTTAGTGCTTTCAACACTGCATACAAACGATGCCATTGGTACGATTCCAAGATTAGTTGATTTAAATATTCCTCCTTATCTTATAGGCTCTGGTCTCTTGGGTGTGATTGCACAGCGATTAGTGAGAAAACTTTGTAATTATTGCAAAAAAGAGGTGCAAATGAGCGAACAAGCATTGCAAGATGCTGGTGTTCCTCAAGAGATTATTGAGGAGTATCCAAATTATACTATTTATGAGGCAGTTGGGTGTGAGTATTGCAAAAAGACAGGATATAGTGGGCGAGAAGCAGTTGTTGAGATTTTAGATGTTGACAAAGAGATAGAGTCACTCATCACACAAGGGGTAAGTTCATTAGAGCTTCTAAAGGTTGCAAAAAGCAAAGGAATGCATACATTGAAAGAGGATGGTTACATAAAAGTTTTACGCGGGGTAACCTCATTTGCTGAAGTGGATAGGGTTATTGATTAATGCATTTTTTTGTAAAGTTTATAACTATAGAAGGCAAGACCGGTTTTAGTGTTATAGAGTCACAAAACTATAGGACACTTGAAAAAAAGTTACAACAAGAGCAAACCCTTCCTCTTAGTATCATAGAGTTACCCACTTTTATATCAAAGATAATGCCAACAGGAGCTGCTAAAGTCTCAGCAGATGAAATAGTTGAGCTTATGGAGAGTCTCCATTTAGTCATAAAGTCAGGATTACCACTACAAGAGGGCTTACAAGATTTAGCTAAAGAGAGTGAAAATAAACGTTTTAAAGAGATGCTACTCTACATTGCTGATGCTGTCAATAATGGACAATCACTCTCAAATGCTTTTGAGGCATATAAAGATGTGATGGGGAGTGTTATTTTAAATCTTGTAAAAATTGGAGAGCAAACAGGACAACTTGAGCTAACGCTTAAGCGAGCAGCTGATTTTCTCAGAAGAACTAGCGCTCTAAAAAAGAAGGCAAAAGGAGCACTTATCTATCCCTCTTTTGCATTTGTTGCTGTTATGGGGGCTATGTTTGTTTGGATGATTTATGTGATGCCACAAATGCTAGAACTCTTTCAAGGTATGGATATAGAGCTTCCAGCATTAACTCTTGGTATTATAGCGGTGTCTGATTTTTTATCAGCATACTGGGTCTATATGATTGGAATGCTTGTAGGATTTGTTATAGTTTTTAAAGTAGCCCATGCGAAATATAAAAAGGTAAGATTATATACAGATAAACTGGTGTTGAAAATACCGGTGATTAAGCAGATAGTCTCCGGTTTTAATATTGCCTTTATAGCAGAATATTTACGCTTAGCACTTGTCTCTGGTGTGCCTGTTTTTAGTGCTTTGGAGTCATTGAGAGAGAACTTAAAAAATGAAGTCTTTCAAGAGGCGCTAAGCATGGCAACACAAGAGGTAAGTAGAGGTTCACAAATATCACAAGCATTTGCAAAAACAGGTGTATTTACACCTTTTACAGTACGAATGATGGGGGTTGGAGAGTCATCAGGGAGTCTTGACTCTCAGCTTGAGCTTATTGCAGAGCACTATTATGAGCGAGTAAACTATTTTGCAGAAAATATTGGAAAAGTTATAGAGCCTGTTGTGCTTCTGTTTGTTGGTGCCTTTATGGCCATTGTTATAGCAGGGCTGATGGGTCCGATGTATGATCTTGTATCAAATATGAACTAAATTTGTAAAAAAAATTAAACTATTTTAGAAAATGTACGATATAATAACGTGCAAGAAATTAAACAAAAAGGATTCAAAATGAAAAGAAGTGGTTTTACACTTATAGAACTCTCAATAGTATTGGTTATTATTGGGTTAATTATTGGCGGTGTTATGAAGGGTCAAGACCTCATAAGAGGTGCAGAGCAGAAGAAGATTTTGAACACTTGGATAAAAGGATGGCAAGTCGCTGCTAATACTTATCAAGATAGGACGGGAAATGTCTTAGGTGATGGTACTATGAATGGTGGAGCAAATCCTACTGCAGATGGTTGGATGGATAATATTCGATTGGATACTACTACAACTGTGCAAAATAGATTGAAAGCGGTGGGTATTGATGTGCCAATGAGCAATATTGCGAGTGCAAATGGTGGTGCATACAGTATTAAAGGGAAATATGTGACGACGAGGACGTTTGCGTATCTTTATAGGCTTTAT
>DQUE01000200.1 GCA_015662405.1 Sulfurimonas autotrophica
ATCCATCACAGGACACCACTATTATAAAGGGGCCCGTCGTCTAGCGGTTAGGATCCATGGTTTTCATCCATGTTACAGGAGTTCGATTCTCCTCGGGGTCACCAACTTACCTATTTTCGAAAGTTTCACACACTAAATGATAAATCCTTAAAAAATAAGATATAATTATACAAAGGAATCAATCATGGAAAAATTACAAAAATATAAATGTGTCTTTTGCGGACATATATATGACCCTCAAATTGGTGATGAAAAAAGTGGAATTCCTCCTAGAACACCCTTTGAAGATCTTCCCGATAATTGGCGATGCCCAAGTTGTGGTGCAGAAAAAGAGTATTTTAACCCAATAGATTAATGCAAAGAGTATTGAATAGGTAGCGTTATTGTCAAATTCCTCTTTGGCCTTGGAAACTCTCCTGAAAGCTCTTTTATTGTCTTTATTGCTGCACGAGTTAGAATTTCACTATTTGAAGATATGGTAGTGATTTGTATTACAGTAGCATCTTGCAACAATATAAAGCGAACTGTGACAGAACCTTGTATGCCACGTTTTCTTGCCACTCTTGGATAATATAAATTCTCTTTTATCAAAGTAGCAATTTTTGCTAAATTCTCTTTTAAGTACTCCTCTTCATCACTCATCTTTGGAATCATTTTATTTACAACGGTTTTATTTGCAACAACGCCAGTTTTTTTCTCTTTCTGTGATTGTAACTCTTCATATGCAACAGGTTGTATCGGTTCTACTGGTTTTTCTATAACTTTAGGTTCTTCTTTTCTCATCTCTTTTTTAAGAAGAACTTTTTTCTCTATTTGCTTGGTTTTTTTTACAGGAACTTTTTTATCTGCAATAGTTTTTTTCACTATTTTTTTATGAGTATGTTGTGGATTTTGTACTTTGTGCTTTTGCTTTGTCTCTGTTTTTTGTTTTATAGAGGCTAAATGCACACAAATTTTCTTCTCTTTTTTTTGCATAGATTCACCCGATGGGAAAACATACTTAGAAACACTCAATAAGCCCAATAAAAGCAAAGCATGTATAACTAAAGATAGAAAAAGGGATTTTAAGTAATTACGCATAAAAAATTACATAGCTTGTTTGGCATTTATAGATGAATCTTTCCATGTTCCAAATAAAAAAAAGCAACCAACAAGTAAAAATACTATTGCAACAACAGCATAAATATTTGTAACTTTTGTTAAATCAACTTCAAACATAAAAAATTCCTTATTAAAGTCAAAGTGTATCAAAAGTTAGATGTTTTAAAAATTAAAAAAGATTTTTCGAAGATTTGCACATACATTGTGTATGTGCAAGTAAGAAAGGTTGAAACTATATAGCCTCTTCGTCAGTTTCACCTGTACGAATTCTAATGATTTTTTCAATATCACTTACAAATATTTTCCCATCACCAATTTTTCCTGTACGTGCAGCTTCAACAATTGTAGCAGTAACTTGTTCTACCATGTCACCTGCAACAATCATTTCCATTTTTATTTTCGGTAAAAAATCAACTACATATTCAGCACCACGGTAAAGTTCACTATGCCCTTTTTGACGACCATATCCTTTTACTTCGCTAACAGTCATCCCATCAACTCCAATTTCTGCTAATGCATCTTTGACATCTTCTAGCTTAAAAGGCTTAATTATTGCTTCTATTCTTTTCATTATTATTACTCCACAAAGTTTTATTTATTTATCAATTGTAACCATTTTTTGATTACAAAATCAAGAGACTCATCTCAAAAAGAGATTAGTTGTTCATGTATCTTTCACCTTGAATAGATTCATCAAGACCCATAACCTCTTCATCTTCACTTACACGTGAACCACCTGTTAGTGCAGTTGCAATGTAGTAAACTATAACAGTGCCAACAAGAGTAAAGAGACCAACTACAACAACAGATTCTACTTGAACCATAAATTGTCCCACTCTATCACCTGACTCTTTTAATGGTCCATCCCATAGTAAATCATTGTCTTTTACAGCTAACAAACCAGTTGCAAGCGCACCAAAAAGACCTGCTAAAAAGTGAATACCAAATGCATCTAATGAATCATCATAGCCAAGTTTTTTCTTCAGCGCAGTAACACCCCAAAATGCAAAAAGTGTTCCAACAATACCAATAATAAACGCACCACCAACACTAACAAAGCCAGCAGCAGGAGTAATAGCAACAAGACCTGCAACAGCACCTGTAGCAATTCCTAAAAGTGTTGGTTTTTTATAGATAAACCATTCAGCTAACATCCAAGTAATTGCAGCGGCAGCTGTTGCAATAGTCGTTGTAAGAAGTGCTACACCTGCAATCGCATTTGCACCAAAGGCAGAACCAGCATTAAATCCATACCAACCAAACCATAAAAGAGCAGCACCTAGCGCAGTTAAAAGCACCATAGCAGGTTTCATTGCAGATTTTGGATACCCAGCACGCTTCCCAACTAAAATAGCAAGCACTAAACCAGCCAAACCACCATTCATATGCACAACTGTACCACCAGCAAAATCTAATGCACCAGCATCAAAGAGATAGGCACCATCACCACCCCATACCATGTGAGCAACAGGAGCATATACCACAACTCCCCAAACAGCTACAAATACTAGCCAAGTAGAAAACTTCATACGCTCTATAACAGAACCTGCAGCAATAGCAACTGTAATAGCCGCGAATGTACCTTGGAATGCAACAAATACATAAGTTGGATACGTTCCACTTAAATCTGTCCATTTAATACCATCTAAAAGCACATGTGAGAATCCACCAATAATATTTTGCAAAGTAGCAGATTCAGCAGTACCAAATGCAATTGAATAACCAGCAATAATCCAAACTACAAATGCAACAACAAATGCTCCAAACACCATAGCATATGTATTGAGTACATTTTTACTTCTTGTCATACCTCCATAAAAGAGTGCAAGACCTGCAGGTGTCATAAGTAGTACCAATGCGGTAGACATCATCATCCACGCCGTATCCCCTGTATCTAATGTATCTTCAGCTAAAGCTAAAGATGGTAAAGCCAGCATTAATGCCACTAACCATTTCTTCATGTGAATCCTTTTTTTAAATATTTTCAAGCTAAAGTATAAGATAAAAAACTCATCATGTTGCAATGAAACTGATTAATATTTAAGCAGTTTACACAATTTTCATAAATTAGACTTCTTGCATAACCCACCATCCAAGAGCAAGACCTCTATCGAAATTCACTAAAGCACAAACTAAGTTAAATCTCAAACCAAATCTTTTTCTATATTTATGAGCTATAATTTTAAAGGTTTTAATTTTAGCATTTATATGTTCAAAGAGCTTTTTTACGTAGAAGACTTTTAATCTCTTTGATAACACTTGATACTGTTGATTCACTTACCTCATAATCAAATGCCATATGTGCCATTAAACGATACGCTCTGTGATATTCAAGCATCAACAATATTTGAGAGTTGAAACACTTAGTTTATTTGGTTTAGTACCTTTAAACTTTTTCTTCTCATGATATTATTCATACTCTTAAAGCATTGTTTTAAAAGTATCATGTTTTACACATGTTAATCGCTTAAATAGGTTCTAGTTTTAACTCTTTTAGTTGTTCATAATTCTCCATAACTATGACATAGCAATTTTTGATCCTTTTTTGGGTTATGTAAGAAGTCTAATACAACTGCATGCAATCATAAGTTTGGTGTTTTGTATAGAGTTGTAAGAAACTTTACTTTATATTTTATCGTTCCGCTAGATTGACACCATTTTTTACTTGAGTTTAGGTGCAAAAGTTAAGTACCCTATAGTAAAAATAGATGTAGAAAAAAACATTAGCAAAG
>DQUE01000009.1 GCA_015662405.1 Sulfurimonas autotrophica
GTCTTTCAATAGATGCATGGTTAGGTGGACTTGAAGCGAAAAAGCTTCGTGTCAAACAACCACTTGTTGTTACAAAACAAGAACAAAATGTTGATATTATAGCGACTACTTTAGGTGGTGGTTTTGGTGGTCAGGCAGATGCACTTCGTCACGGTATTAGCCGTGCTTTAGTAGCGTATAACCCAGAATTAAAAGCAGTTCTTAAACCTGAAGGTATGATGACTCGTGATTCACGTGTTGTTGAACGTAAAAAACCAGGTAAACGTAAAGCTCGTCGTTCTCGCCAATTCTCTAAACGTTAATCGTTTGGTAAAATCTTCTCAGAACCCTCTTTCTGAGAAGATAGCTCAACTATATGCTCTCTGTTATTTGCTAAACAGGTACATTTTTTGAAAAAAACAGCACTCATCTTTTTGTCACTTGTTATCTTAGCAACTTTTTTTCTACTAATTGACAATGATTCTTTGCAAAAAAAGACAAAAGAGAAAGCGCATCCAAATCTTTCAACGCTCCATCTTGCTATAGCATCAAATCCGGCAAGGCTTAACCCGATTTTAGCAATAGACTCCTCCTCTGCAGAGATTACTGATTTTTTGTTTAATGGGCTTGTGAAATTTGACAAAGACTCTAAAGAGATTATAGGTGATTTGGCAGAGAAGTTCTACTTCAAAGGAAAAAAAAAGCTTGTTTTTGAATTACGAAGAGATGTTTTGTGGCATGACGGAAAAAAATTTACTGCCAAAGATGTACTTTTTACCTATAAAACACTTATCTCTGACAAAATTGTCTCACCCTATAGTGCGGAGTTTCGTTTTGTTGCAGATGTGAAAATCATTGATGATTATACAATTGAAGTTACGTATAAAAAACCCTACTTTAAAGCGCTTGAAACTTGGATGATGGGAATACTCCCTGAACACATCTTAAAAGATGAGAAAAACCTGATGAACTCCTCATTTAATACGCATCCCATAGGTACAGGCGCTTATAAACTACAACAGCTAGAGTTTTCAAAAAATATAGAGCTCTCTGCATTTGATGACTATTTTGAAGGCAGACCAAAAATAGATACGATCTCTTTTCATGTAATTGGCGATGCAATGACACGCTTTTTGATGCTAAAATCTGCGCAACTTGATGTTGGCAGTGTCGAGCCTTTTGTCTATGAGAGACAACTCAAGAAGGATTTTTTTGAAAAGTTCGATATACATGAAAAAATCAGTCTCTCTTATGCCTATCTCGGGTTTAATCTCAGAAAGAAGAAGTTTCAAGATCCCAAAGTAAGAAAAGCGCTCTCTTTGGCCATCGATAGGCAAGAGCTTGTTGATATACTCTTTTTAAAACATGCCACAGTCTGTACGGGACCTTTTTTACCAGGAACGATAGCCTTTAATTCAGAAGTAAAAGCACCATCACAAAATATTCAAGAGGCAAAAAGGCTTTTAAAAGAGGCGGGTTACGATAAAAATCATCCGCTAACTTTTGAAATAGCTACATCAAATGCGAGCTCTATTCGCCCTTATGCTGCTGAGATACTACAGTATCAGCTTAAAAAAGTAGGTGTTATTGTAAAGCTCCGTGTAATGGAGTGGCAGGCATTTTTAAATATGGTTGTTTTTCCACATAAATTTGATACTGTGCTTTTAGGGTGGGGACTCTCGCCTACACCTGATCCTTATATGTTGTGGCACTCGAAAAGTGACAAACCGGGTGGTTTTAATCTTGTTGGGTATCATAACAGAGAGATTGATGCACTGATAGAGTCATCACAAACAATGATCGATAGAGAAAAACTCGGCGCCTTATGGCGAAAGATGTTTCAGATAATTGTAGATGACAATCCGTATCTTTTTTTATATATTCCAAACTCTATTACTGCTGTGAATAAAAAAATAGAGCATATAGAGCCAGCACTTGGTGGTATCTGGCACAACTACATACAATGGGAGAAAAATTAATTTGATAATATTATTTGATTTAGACGGAACACTTATAGACTCAACTGAGGCAATTTTAGAGAGTTTTCACCATTCGTTTGTACTCTATAATACTCTGTCACCTGATGATGAACAGATAAAAGCGCTTATTGGACATCCTTTGGATGTTATGTATAAAGAGTTAGGTGTTGAGGAGGAGAGAGTATGGGACTATGTTGCTACATACAAAGAGCATTATAGAAAAATAGCAACACAAAAAACAGTGCTTTTGCCAAATGCAAAAGAAGCGGTTGAGCATGCTTCTACTTTTGCATCTTTGGGTATTGTCACAACAAAAACAGGAAAATATTCTCAAATGCTCATGGAGCATTTTGGCTTAATGGATAAGTTTGATGTGCTTGTCGGCAGAGAGCATGTGCAACATCCAAAACCTCATGCTGAACCAATTGTAAAAGCACTTGAGCAGTTTGAGACAGACAATAAAGAAGTATGGATGATAGGTGATACACAAATGGATCTCCTATCTGCTAAAAATGCTGGCGTGAATGCCATTGGTGTTTTAAGCGGATATGATACTAAAGAGCGACTCCAAGAGTTTTCAGATTTTATATTTGATGACTCTTTAGCGGCTGTTGCTTACTTAGGTGCAAATGGTACAAGAAGAGATTAACTGCTATTTCGATAGAATATATAAAACAATAAAAAGAAAACAAAGGAGATGGTATGCCACTATTAGACTCATTTACAGTAGATCACACAATTATGCCAGCACCTGCTGTGCGTAAAGCGAAGGTTATGAAGACACCATGTGGAGATAAAATTACAGTTTTTGATTTGCGTTTTTATGTCCCAAATAAAGATAAAATGGATGGACGCGGGATGCATACACTAGAGCATCTTTTTGCTGGCTTTATGAGAAATCATTTAAACTCAAAAAAAGTTGAGATTATTGATCTTTCACCAATGGGTTGCCGTACAGGTTTTTACATGTCTGTTATTGGAACACCTGATGAAAAAAGAGTAGCTAAAGCTTGGAAAAAATCTATGGAAGATGTACTCAAAGTTAAAAATAAAAAGAGTATCCCTGAATTAAATGTCTATCAATGTGGAACATATAAGATGCACTCGCTTAAGAATGCAAAAAAAATTGCAAGCGATATTCTTGCTCACAAGATTGGCGTCATGGATAACAAAAAACTTCAATTGAGTAAAAAACAGTTACAAAAGATTAATTAATAAGGAATGCTACCATAGCCATCTAAAACCAAAAATTTGGACATAATATATAATAGGGCAAGTTGATTGAAGTACTCTGCAGTGATACTTATATAAATATTGTAAAAAATGAGTATGTGGAGTAAAGGAGTGTAGTTATGCAACCTGAGTTGCAAAAATAAATAATTTTTATCATTATAATTCTTGTAAATTAAATATAAAAGGATCAGAAATGGCAGTAGTAGGATTTACAAAATTACAGGAAATATTTAGAAAAGGTGCTAGCTTAGATATAGCAAAAGGGCATGCAAAAGAGATTACAGATATTGTGGATCAA
>DQUE01000013.1 GCA_015662405.1 Sulfurimonas autotrophica
ATTTTGAGGCAGAAGAAACATTTTATGAAGCGCTTACAATTCCTCATATAAAAGTGATACGCGCCAAAAAAAAAGAGGATCTAGAGCAATATCCTTATGAGTACAGAGTTGTCGATGCTTACTGTGAAGCGTATGGTGGTGCTGGAAAACAGATAAATTCTGATTGGTTTGAAGATATTGACTGCTCAAAAATAATTCTTGCAGGTGGACTCAATCCACAAAATATTACTAAATTAAAAGAGTATGGATTTTATGCATTTGATGTAAGTAGTGGAGTTGAAAGAGAACACGGTAAAAAAGATCCAAAAAAAGTAAAAGAGTTTATACAAAATGCTCACTAATGATTTTGGCCTTGATGCAAAAAGTATCTCTAAACTATCTTCACATGGTCTCTCTCTAAAAGCACTCAAAGAACAACTCAATGAAGAGTTAGATGTATCAATAGAACTATGGAAAGCACAAGGTTTACATGTAGTCAAGCATCAAGGCTATTACTATTTTGATACAAAATTTCTCTCCTTAGAGGATGCTGAGTTTTGTATAGTGGACATTGAGACAAATGGTTCAAAAGTTGAGAAACACCAAATTATTGAACTCGCAGCTGTAAAAATAAAAAATGGTAAAATTATTGATAGATTTGATTCTTTAGTATATACACAAGAGATCAATCCTCACATTACACAAATCACAGGTATAAAAGCAGAAGACACGATAGATGCCCCAAAAGTAAAAGAGGTTTTAATGCAATTTAAGCTCTTTTTAGGCAATGCAGTATTTGTTGCACATGACGTCAAATTTGATTATAGTTTTATTTCAAAAAGTATGCAAAAAATAGGACTAGAGCCACTTTTAAATAGAAGTCTCTGCTCTCTTGCTCTGGCTGAGCGAACTGTAGTCTCTTACAGATATGCACTCTCTTATCTCAATGAAACACTCAAACTTAATCCAAACGCTAGACATCATAGAGCGATGAGCGATGTACTTACAACCTATGGACTCTTTTTATTAAGTTTAGAAAATTTAGATGAGCGTATAAAAACAGTAGAGGATTTAATAGAGTTTTCAAAAAAGGCACCCCGACTGAAACGTCCAAAATTCGACCCGCTTTTAGCAGTAAAAAAAGAGGAGGAAGAAAAAGAAGAAAAAGAGTAACTAATTTTACTCTTTAAAGGCACCCGGTTTTGTCAGTTTAGCATAGCGAATTTCCATTCTCTCCTCTTCACTCATCTCTTTGAGTTTGGCAACTTCTTCTAAAAAATACTCTTTTAAAACTTCAGCAGCTTTTTCTTTTTCACGATGCGCACCAATTAAAGGCTCATCTATAATATCATCTATTAAATCAAGTTCTTTTAAATCCGCACTTGTAATTTTGAGTGCATTTGTAGCAATTTCCACCTTTTTAGGATCATTCCAAAGAATAGCCGCACATCCTTCAGGGGAGATAACACTAAATATAGAGTAACGCATCATTGCAAACTTGTCTGCTACACCAATTGCAAGTGCACCACCGGAACCACCTTCACCAATAACCACAGAAACAGTAGGAACTTTGAGCTCTGCAAGCTCTAGTAAGTTTCTAGCAATTGCTTCACTTTGGTTTCTCTCTTCTGCCCCAATTCCAGGATAAGCACCCGGTGTGTCTATAAGCATCAGCACTGGAATATTAAATTTTTCTGCTAATTTGGCAGCACGCAGTGCTTTTCTATACCCCTCTGGATGTGGCATACCAAAATTTCTTTTGAGTTTATTTTTTGTACCACGCCCCTTTTGCTCTCCAATAACCATAACTTTTTCATCACCAATGTAACCAATATAACAAAGAATAGCAGGATCATCCCGAAAGTGTCTGTCTCCATGGATTTCATACTTATCTCTCATGATGAGATTGATATAATCAAGTGCATATGGACGATCAAGATGACGAGCAAGTTGGAGCTTTTGAAAATCAGAAAGATTTTTGTAAATCTTTTCAACTTCTTTATCTAATTTTTTCTTTAATTCTTCTACAGCGCCTAAATCATGACGAACTTGTGCAGAAATTATATCTTCTTGAATATCTTTAATTTTATATTCAAAGTCTAAGTATGTAGCCAAATGAAATCCTTGTCAACTAGATTTTTTTGAATATAAGAACGCCGTTTGTTCCGCCAAAACCAAATGAGTTACTCATAACGATATCTAAATTTGCTTTTCTAGCACCTTCTGTTACATAGTCTAAATCGCAATTCTCATCAGGGGTTTCATAGTTAATCGTTGGAGGAATGACTCCATCTCTCATCGCCATTAAACAAGTTACTGCCTCTATACCACCAGCAGCTCCAAGACAATGTCCAATTTGTCCCTTAATAGAACTCACTGGAGGACAATTCTCTTTCTCACCGAGCAACTCTTTTAATGCTGCAGTTTCATTTTTGTCGTTTACCGGAGTACTTGTCCCATGGGCATTCACATAGTCAAGTTTTGGCTCACCTGCCATTTTATACGCAGCCTTCATGGCACGTGCTGGACCATCAAGAGAAGGTGCTGTAATATGATTTGCATCACCACTCTCACCAAAACCGATAATTTCGCCATAAATTTTCGCACCACGAGCAATGGCAGACTCATACTCTTCAAGCACCAACGCTGCAGCGCCCTCGCCCATTACAAAACCATCACGGTTAGCATCAAAAGGACGAGATGCATGCTTTGGATCATCATTTCTTGTTGAGA
>DQUE01000206.1 GCA_015662405.1 Sulfurimonas autotrophica
ATGCAAAATTTACAACCAAATGAAATTCCTTTGCATGACATAAAGCCGTTGGTAGAGATCCATGAGTACTCTTTGTACTATTTTATAGCTGTATCTTTTGTAGTAACTTTAATAGTAGTTGGATTTTTGTATCTGCTTTATCGATGGATGAAAAATAGAAAAAAGTACAATAAAAGAGCAGAGCACTATAAGCTACTGCATGCTATTGATTACTCAAATGCAAAAAAAGCAGCATATGATATAACATTTTATGGTGCAACATTTAAAGATGATAGCCACAGGCATCAAAAAGCATATGAACATATGCTAGAGAAGTTAGAAAAGTACAAATATAAAAAGAGTGTAGAGGATTTTGATGCAGATACTTTACATGCAATAGAGTTATATAAGGAGATGATAGATGTTTGATGGAATCTATTTTGAGTTTCCAAAACTACTCTTTGTTATATTCTTTTTTATAGCATGTGAAACACTTTGTAAAATGAAGTTACCTTCAATTTACTTTCCGCATGCATCACAGTTTATGAGAAGCAGTGTTTCTGCATCCAAACTACTCTTCTTTTTAAAATGGCTAACAATAGTGATGATGATTTTGGCGTTAATGTCACCTGTAAAAGATGAACCATATGAGCTAGCACCAAAACAAGGACATGAAATAGCACTTATTTTGGATGCTTCGGGTTCAATGCAAGAGAGAGCTTTTGATCCACAAAATCTAGCAGCATCGCGTTTTGATGTTGTGAAGTCAATTGTGAAAGATTTTATAAGTAAAAGAGTCAATGATAACATGGGACTCGTAGTCTTTGGTGCATACTCATTTATAGCTTCACCACTGACATATGATAAATATATCCTCTCACGCCTAGTTTCTCAACTCGAAGTTGGCATGGCTGGAAAATATACAGCTTTATATGAGGCATTGGCACAGGGAGTAAACTTATTGAAAATGAGTAAAGCGAAATCGAAAGTAGCTATTTTGCTCACAGATGGGTACTCAACAGCAGGAGTTGATAGAATTCCTTTGGAGGTGGCACTTGATATGGCCAAAAAAGAGGGCGTAAAGGTTTACCCGATAGGAATAGGCGCACCAGATGAGTATAACAGAGCAGTTTTGATGCAAATAGCAAAAGAGACAGGTGGTGTTGCCTTTGGTGCATCAAATGCATCACAGCTCAAAGAGGTATATGCAAAAATTAATGAACTGGAAAAATCAGAGATAAAAAATGAGACATTTTCCTATAAAAACTACTACTATTTTTATCCATTGTTTATAGCATTGCTCTCTTTGCTTTTCTATGTTTATATACGAAACAAAAGAGGAAGTCTATTATGAGTTTTTTACATCCTGAATTTTTATACTATATGCTACCGCTGATCTTTATTCTTTTTGGATTGTTATTGACACAAAAAGAGGCACATGCGACTTTTTTTTCAGATGAGGTGATGCAAAAGCTGAGGGTCTCTTCAAATACCTTAACACTTAAAGCAAGAAATGCCCTCTTTTTTCTTATAGCAGTTTTGATGACTATTGCTTTGGCTGGACCAGTTATAAAAGATGGAAAAATTGAAGTGACAGCAAAGAGTGCTGATATTATGATAGCTTTGGATATATCAGACTCGATGTTAGCAGAAGATGTTTATCCAAACAGGTTGCAATTAGCAAAGCAAAAGGCATTAGAGCTGTTGCGTTTAGCACCAAATGAGCGCATAGGAGTAATCGCTTTTGCGAAGAACTCTTATTTGGTTTCACCACTGAGTTTTGACCATGAAGCTGTTGCTTTTTTGCTAAAAAAACTTGATACAAATTCAATTACCGAGCAGGGAACGGATTTTATGGCAATGTTAGAAGTTGTGGCTAAGGGTATAAAAAAAGATGCAAAGAAGTATTTGCTAATATTAACTGATGGTGGAGATAAAAAAGATTTTGCAAAAGAGATTGCTTTTGCAAAAGAGAAAGGTATCACTATTTTTGTACTTGGCATAGGCACCCCTCAAGGAGCACCAATAAAGCTTGAAAACGGGGAGTTTATCAAACAAAATGGAAAAATAATTGTCTCAAAACTCAATGAGAAGATTGCAGATTTGGCAACAAAGAGCGGAGGTGTCTATATAGAAAGTGTAAACTCTAATGCGGATGTAAAAGCAATGCTTAGAGAGATAGAACAAAATAGCAAGAAAAAAGAGTTAAAATCTGAGCAGATAGAGAAGTATATACCACTTTTTTACTATCCTCTCGGGTTGGCACTTTTGCTGTTTCTTATTGCTACATCCTCTATGAGTAAGCGTGTAAAGGTTGAAGTGCCTGCTCTATTAGCTCTATTGCTTTTTAGTAGCACTCCTTCCCAAGCAGGTTTGCTAGATTTTATAGAGCTTGATGAGGCAAAAAAGGCTTATGAGCAAAAAAACTATCTCAAATCTGCAAAGATATATAGCGAATATGCTAAACGTACAGATCAGGGCGAGAGTTACTATAATGCTGCTAATGCTCTTTATAAAGCAGGAAAATATAAAGAAGCGATAAAGAATTATGAAAAAGCGACATTTGATGATAAGGTTTTGCGTGCAAAAAACTTTGCAAATATGGGAAATGCTTATGCGAAACTAGGTGATGAGGCAAGTTTACAAAAGGCGATAGAGTCTTATGAAGAGTCTTTGAAACTTTATAAAGATAAAGATTTAAAAAATAATCTTAAAGCTGTAAAAAAGGCTTTGAAGCAAAAAAAAGAGAAAAAAGAGCAACAAAAGCAGCAAAAAGATCAGCAGAATAAGCAAGAGCAAAAAGATACAAAAGGTTCTAAAGAAAAAGAGCAAAGAAAATCACAAAAACCAAGTGAAGAAGAGAAAAAGCGACAAGAAGCAAATACCAAGCAAAAGCAAAATGAGCAACAAAAACAAGCAACTGGAAAAAAACAAAAAAAAGAAGAGAAAAAACAAGAAAAGAGAATGAAAAAGCAAGAGAAAAAGGATGAAAAGCAAAAACAAGAAGAGCAAGAGAAAAAAACTGCTACTGCACAAAGTGCTATGAAAATGCAAAATAGGATGAGTGATGCAGAAGAAGCAAAATGGCTTAAAAGACTAAACAGTGAACAAAATACATACTTATATAGATTAAACCAAAGCAGAAAAATAAAGGAAAAGAGTGATGAGAAACCTTGGTAAAATAGCAATAGTTTTTAGTCTGCTTGTAACTAGCATATATGCAAGCGTAGTAGCAAGAGTCTATCCAAAAAGTGTTGTCAAGGGTGAGGTGGCAACATACACCTTGACAATAACGGGTGGTGAAGTAAATAAACCGGTGATTAGCACACTGTGTGGCTCAAATATACTTGGAACGAGTTCTCAGACAAGTATTAAAATGATCAATAATGATTATGAAAAGGGTTATGTTTTAAGTTATCAATTTATGCCACAAAAAAGTTGTGTCATAGAGCCAGTCAGTGTTGAAGTTGATGGAAAAATTGAAAAATCAAATAGTGTCAAGGTCACTGTAAAACCACCTACGCAAGACAAAAATGCAAAATTTATTTTAACGCTTACTCCATCAAAAAGAGAACTTTTTGTAGGGGAGCCTTTTGATTTGGAACTTGTATTAAAACAAAAAAAAGATGCTGAGGTAGTAGATAGTAAATTTATAGCACCAGATTTTAAAGGTTTTTGGGTAAAAGGTGAGTTACAACCTACAAGAATTGAGGAGGGCGACTTTATCATAACAAAAGCAAAATACAGACTTGCCCCACAACGTGAAGGCAATTTAACGATAAAGCCAGCACAGCTAAAAATCGCCACAAGAATATCCTCACGAGATGTGTGGGGTGGATTTATGCCTCAGATAAAATGGAAAAGTTACTTCTCAAATGAAGTACATGTAAAGGCAAAACCGCTGCCAAACAATGCAAAAATAGTTGGAAACTTTACAATAGAAGCTAAAGCTGATAAGCTTGAGATCAATCCAAATGAAGCAGTAAATATTACAATTAGAGTGACTGGTGATGGGAATTTGGAGGATATAG
>DQUE01000163.1 GCA_015662405.1 Sulfurimonas autotrophica
CTATAACTACATTTGTATCTACTTTATCATATGTTGTTGCAGCAAAAAGTGTTGACTTGTTTTTGTTTCTATCATCATAACTGTATACAAGCAATTAATAGTCCAATGTTGAAATTATATTTGTCTTGCTACTTATATTCTTATGATGAAAGTGGATTTTCGCTTAACTCTAACATTCCTTATAGATGCTCACCCATAGGAGAACCTTTGAGAATTCCAACAAACCGTTTTAGCAAAAAAATTAAATGTTTAAGAATTGTTTTAAATTTCATTGGATTTGGCTAAATTTATGACATAATGCCATATTTTCTAAATCTTTTCTATTTTTTAACTATTATCCTTAAAATAAAAGTATGCTATTTATACTTTCACTACCATTATTAAAAGAGCATAGGTTTGCTTAAAGTTTTGAGGGGGAAATTATGGAAGTTAAGAAAAAATTACTTGATATTGTTAGAGATACTATACTGTTGAAACACTACGGTTTATCAAGTAAAAGAATTTACATATATTGTATTGGATCAAGAAGTGTATATTTTTTCACAACAAAAAACATTCAAAAAATCTTCAAGAAGATATAGACTTAAGAAGTATTCAAGAGCTTTTAGGGCATAAATCTGTCGAGACTATTATGATATACACACACCTAGTCTCAAGATGAATAAAGCTAAAATTAATTAGCCCACTAGACTTTTAAAAGGCATAAAAAATGATAGAAAGATTTTACCTCAAAGAGTATCTTAGTTTTCAAGAGAGTGAGCTTAATTTTGAAAATGGGCTTATTGTTTTTACTGGTCCGAGTGGGAGTGGTAAGTCTCTACTTATGGAGTCTATTTTGGCGTCTGTTGGTGGGGCTTCTTGTGATGCAAGTATTTGTGAAAGCAGTGTTACATGGGAGATTGATGAAGAGAAGAGTGGTATTTGCAATGAGGAGCCAAATGTATTTAAGCATATTAAAAAAGAGAAATCACGCTATTTTATTAACAATCAAAGCCTCTCAAGGAGGTCTATTTCTGCTGTTGCGTCAAACTATTTACGGCATTTGAGTCTGAAAGATTTTAGTGATTTTGAAAATGAAAATCTACTCAATATTTTAGATGCTAGGGCGGGGGCAAAGTCGCAAAAAATAGCAAAGGTAAAAGAGCAGTATAAAAAAAGCTTTTTAGCCTACCAAGAGGTAAAAAAAGAGTTACAGAAAATAGCTGAAGAAGAGAAAAAGATAGTAGAGCTTAAAGAGTTTACAGCCTATGAGATCAAAAAAATACAAGAGATAAACCCGACTGTCGGTGAAGATGAAGAGCTATTACAAATAAAAAAAGAGCTTTCAAGAAAAGAGAAGATTTTAGGCACTATTGAGTCTGCAAATGAGATTTTTCATTATGAACATTTGGTCTCTTCTGCACTAGAGGCACTAGATGAATCAAGCAGTTTTTTTGATGATGCGATGAATGAGCTACGAGGTATTTTAGAAAATGCACAAGAGCGTTTGTCTGCACTTGATGATGTTGATGTGGAAGAGGTGCTAAACCGTATTGAATCGTTGAGTAGCTTAAAGCGGAGATATGGAAGCATAGAAGAGGCTTTGGAGTATAAAAAACAAAAAGAGTTAGAACTACAAAAATACGAAAACATAGAAGTAGCAAAAAATGATTTACAGGTAAGGTATGAAAAGCTTTCTGTAGAAGTAAAAGAGCTTGCTGATGAGTTGAGTAGTTTACGCACAAAAGCTTTAAGCGGATTTAATAAAGAGTTAAACAGCTATTTAAGTAGTCTCTATTTGCAAAATGCAAAAATTACTATGACTCAAGTTGATTATAATCTCTCTGGGCAGGATAGATTAGATATAAAACTCAATGAAACAGAACTCTCTAAAATAAGTACAGGGGAGTTTAATAGATTACGTTTAGCCATTTTAGCTTTAAAATCGGAGTCTATGAGTAGCAGTGGCGGTGTGTTGATGCTTGATGAGATAGATGCAAACCTAAGTGGTGAAGAGTCTATGAGTGTGGCAAAGGTGCTCAAACAACTCTCAAAACATTTTCAAATTTTTGTGATTTCACACCAGCCACAGCTTACTTCTATGGGTGATCAACACTTTTTAGTTTATAAAGATGGTAAAATATCAAAAACAAAAGAGCTCAATATGAATGAACGCATAGATGAGATAGCTAGAATTATAAGTGGTGAAACTGTTTCAGAAGAGGCAAGAAAGTTTGCAAAAGAGTTATTGGAGGCGAGTAGGTGTGTTTCGTAATTTCAATAATAGGTCTATTCTTAGCATATAGTTTTTATAATGCAGGAAATATACCTTTATCTGTGGTCTCACTTTTAGTTTCAGTGTTTTTTATATTTTTAATGATACGCAATATATTACATGTAAAGAGAAAGAAGAGAATAAAAAATGATAATTGATACCCATATACATTTAGATGATAAACGATACGATGAAGATTTGGATGCAGTGCTAGAACGTGCAAGAGAGGGTGGCGTGAAGCGTTTTATCATTCCAGGAGCCAATTTGAGTACTTTGGAAAAAGCCATAGCAATTGCGGAGCGTTATGATGATGTTTACTTTGCTATAGGCGTTCATCCTTATGACATAGAAGATTTTGATTTAACCCTCTTTGAAAAATATATTGGACACAAAAAGTGTGTTGCTATTGGTGAGTGTGGATTGGACTATTTTCGTCTTGAAGGCAGTGAAGAGGAGAAGCAAAAAGAGAAAGAGGCGCAAGCTAGGGTATTTGCAACACAGATAGCATTTGCCAAAAAGCACAAGAAACCATTAATAGTACATATTCGTAATGCTTCTCATGATGCCAAAAAATTACTTCTAGAGCATAATGCAGGTGAAATAGGTGGAGTTTTACACTGTTTTAATGCAGATGATGAACTATTAAGTCTTGCAAACGAAAACTTTTACTTTGGTATTGGTGGTGTTTTGACTTTTAAAAATGCAAAAAAGCTGCTTAACATACTACCGCGTATTCCAAAAGAGAAACTTATCATAGAAACTGACGGACCCTATTTGACACCGACACCACACAGAGGTGAGCGAAATGAGCCTCTTTATACGACTTTTGTTGCAGAAAAAATGGCAGAAATTTTAGAAATACCAAGAGAAGAGATAGAAAAAATAACAACTCAAAATGCTTTGAAACTTTTTTTTAATGGAATTTTGGATAAAATGGCATAAATTAAAATAAAAAAAGTTGTTTATGATAAAATATTATATAGTAACCTTATGTTTCCCGTTTTTACTTTTGGCAAATTTGACCTATGAGTCGAATTATAACAAAGAGTTGGCACTATTAGACTCGTTTGATATAGAACCTTCATTTTTATATGACCCTATAATGAATAAAATGAAGAGTAAAATACTTGCAAGAGACAAGCACTTTTTTAAAGCGATGGAAGATGCCTATCTGTTTATTCCTGCTATAAAAAGCACCCTTTCTAAATATAATGTTCCCCAAGAGTTTTTATACCTTGCCATGGCAGAGTCAAATTTTCATACAAAGGCCTATTCATCAAAAAGAGCGGCAGGATTGTGGCAGTTTATGCCGGCAACAGGAAAACTTTTTCATTTGAAAATAGATGAGTATGTAGACGAAAGACGTGATTTGATTAAGTCAACTGAAGCTGCTGCAAAATATCTCTCAGCACTTCATGAAAAATTTGGCAAGTGGTACTTAGCAGCAATTGCTTATAATTGTGGGGGTGGGGCTCTTCGCAGAGCTATTCGCAAAGCAAAAAGTGATGATCTTTCGGTTTTGCTTGATGAAAAAAAGCACTATATTCCTAGAGAAAGCCGTTATTATATTCGTAAAATAGTTGCATTGGCACTTATTGGGAGTGATGAGCAATACCTGCTTCACAGTGAATATGAGTACCTTTTAAATCGCGCAAATGCCTACTCAATAGCAACAGTAAAACTGCCTCGAGGTGAGTCTTTGACAAGACTTTCAAAATTGATAAATATTCCTCTTAAAGATCTAAAAAAGCTCAACAGGCATTTGAAATATGACTTTGTTCCACCTTATTCAAAAGGTTATGATATTTATATACCTTATATTAAACTTGCAGAATTTAGGCAAAAATACTACAAAGCATCTATGCAAAATTTTTATAAAATACATGTAGTTCGAAGTGGAGAAAATCTTTCAATGATAGGGAGAAGATATGGAGTATCTTACAAAGTTATTAAAGATTTCAATAAATTACGAACAAATCTTTTAAGAATTAAACAAAAATTAATTATTCCTATAACAAAAAACACTAAGCAGAAAAAATTTCATACAAAACATTACTATATGGTAAAAAAAGGAGACTCTTTAGAATCTATAGCAAGATCCCATAAAATTAGTGTCAAAAATTTACGAGCACAAAACAACATTAAAGGCTCTTTGATAAGAGTTGGTGAAAGGTTGAAACTCTATGAATAGGTTTTTTCTCCTCATTAGTGTTATTTTTTTTATAAGTGGCTGTAGCACAAGAGGCCCAAATAGTTATAGAGGTTATAAATATTCAGAACCGACACATTATAGCGATGATAAAAGTCTGTACAGTCCCACAATGAGTAAGAAAAAATACTCCCATCCAACAATGCGTCCATATGTTGTCCATGGCAAACGATACTATCCGACAGTTGTGAGTATTGGTGATAG
>DQUE01000108.1 GCA_015662405.1 Sulfurimonas autotrophica
GGTCAAAAATATGCGGGATATTTTCTTCTCTTATGCCTCCTGCGTTGTCTTGTACACTCATGGTAAGGTGCTTTGTATCTTTTGAAACATGTATATGTAGTGTCTTTTTTTCAATATTACGTATGTCCAATATTTCAATAGCATTGCTTATGAGGATGATAATCACTTGTATGAATTCATTATCATGTCCATAGTGCATTATCTTCTTTTTGTCATTAAAAGTAAGTTTTATTTCCTTTAAAGGCTCCTTAAATATACTTAATGCATGATGAATGGAAGCATTGACATCAAAAGAGAATTTTGCTCTATCTGTAACAAAAAGTGACCTAAAGTCTTCGATGGTTTGAGACATATGTGTAGTAAGATTGATGATTTCATCCATCTTGTTTTCCATGTATTGAGGTGTTTTATTTTTGGTTTCAATGGCTCTATCCATGTTCATAAGTATGGCATTGATATTCATAAGGGGCTGTCTCCACTGGTGAGCGATAGAGTCTATCATCTCTCCCATGCTTGCCATACGACATTGGTGTAAAAGCATTTTTTCTTGTTCTTGACGTTGCTGTACTTCTTGGGAAACTTTTTCTTTTAGCTTATAATTGAGTATGGTAAACTCCACAGCATCTTTTTCTATCTTATCTAAAAAGAAGTACGCAAACGCTGTAAAAACAAGAAAAGCAATAGTGAATGTACCGATTGCTGGATCTGAATATTCAATAGTTGCATACTTATTAATGAGAAGAATACTTAGCATAATCAATATCGCCACAATAAGACCATAAATCTTTCCCATAAATATAAATACAGCAAAAAGAGCAACAAAAAACCAAATGAGACGAAACTCATCAATGCGTACAGTAAAAAGTGCAAAGTAAAAAAGTATAAGTCCACTACCTATAACAATATGAACAGCAAGAGATAAATACTTTTTGTTTTTTCTTAAAAAGTATATAAGAAATATATTGATAACAATAAAAATAAACATCATTTGTTGAAAAATAATATTGGTATTGACTATGCCCAAGAAAGAAGCTAAAAAGGTCATAGAAGTAGCGATAATAGAGACAACAAGAAGAGAATTTAAAAATGAAAAACGAAACTTGATTAAGTTTTCATTTTCAGAAAATGAATGTCCTGAAATTAAGAATTGATTTAAAAATTTCATAAGTTACCTATGTTTTTAAATGAATTATGACACAAAAGTGTAATGAATTGTGAAAATAGTATGGCTATTTACTGCCTTATACTACTATAAATACCCTTTTTATCAAAATTTCGCTAAAATCACAAAATTATAAACATACAAAGGATTGTAGTGAAAGTTACAGTAAAAAAAGTAGATGATGCAAATGTTATCATGAGTGGTATATTGGATGCCGTGGCAATAGAAGAGAATATAGAGAAATTAGCAATTCAAGCAGGAAAAGAGCTTAAAGTTGATGGTTTTAGAAAGGGCAAGGTTCCTGCACATGTAGTAAAAAAATTACATGGTGATAAGTTAGCACAAGATGCAGAAGGTGAGTCTCTACAAGAACTTATCACAGAAGGTTTAAAAAAAGCTAAAATTAAACCAGAAGATATGCTAGGTCAGCCTGCATTTAAAAAATATGAAAAAACAGATAAGGGCATAGAGGTTGAGGTAGAAGTTTCTACAAGACCTAAAATAGACCTAAAAGGTTATATGGATGTTGTCCCTGCATATAAAAAACCAAAAGCATCTAAAAAAGACTTAGATGCCAAAATGGAAGAGTTCGCAGCACAACAAGCACCCTTTACAAAAATTGCACGTAAACGTGCTGTGAAAGATGGCGATACAACAGTTATCGACTTTGAAGGTTTTATTGATGGTGTTCTTTTTGAGGGTGGTGCAGCAGAGAAGTTTAATCTGAAGATTGGTTCTGGTTCATTTATACCTGGTTTTGAAGAGCAAATCATAGGTATGCAGTATGATGAAGAAAAAGAAGTTTCAGTTACTTTCCCTAAGGACTATGGTTCAGCAGACTTAGCAGGAAAAGAAGCAACTTTTAAAGTAAAACTTCATGAAATACAAGAACAAAAAGCAGGTGAGATAGATGATGCTTTTGCAAAAAAAGTACTTAATGATGAGAAAGCAACTGTTGAAGTACTTAGAGGAAAACTGGAAGATCAAATCACTTCTGAAGAGCTCTCTAAAGTCTATAATGATGAGCTTAAACCAAAACTTGTAGAAGCTTTAGTGAAAAAGTTTGATTTTGCTTTACCAAATAACATTGTAGATCAAGAAGTGGATGCTAAAGTAAATGCTAAGGCGCAAACAATGGATGAAAAAGAATTAGAAACATACAAAACTGACATCAAAAAACTTGATAAACTTAGAGACTCAGTAAGAGAAGAAGCAAGAGACTCTGTGAAAGCAACATTTATAGTGGATGCATTGGCGAAAGAAGAGGGTATAGAAGTAGACGACCAAGAAGTTATGTCTGCACTTTACTACCAAGCGATGATGTCTGGTCAAGATGCACA
>DQUE01000120.1 GCA_015662405.1 Sulfurimonas autotrophica
AAATGGTCGCGGTGGATCATTTACAAATAAAAATCCAAAAGTTGGAGGGTTTGCAAGGGCTGATTATACGGGAATAAAAGGTCTCTTAGCTGGTGTTTCTATCTATGCAGACAACAGAATAAAAATGTTTGATATTCATGCAGATTATAAAATCGGTGCCTTTGAAGCTTATGGAGTTTATACACAAACAACACGCTCTAATGGTGGACAGTTAGTAGCAGGAGAGAGTACAAAGGCAAAAGGTGGATACCTCAATCTCAGCTATGATATCTTATCATTTACAGGCAGTAAGTATCGTGTGCCAATATTTATTCAATACGACAGTGTTGATGCACAGTCCTCTTTAGTAGCACCTACTACAGCACAATATGACCCTGTAAACACTACTACCGTTGGAATAAATTTTTATCCCCATGAACAAGTTGTATTCAAAGCAGACTATGCAATGCCTGATAATAGTTTCGGTAACGATCTCTCAACTAATACAAAAAACGGAGAGGATATTTTTAGTATCTCTCTTGGATTTATATTCTAGAATTTCGATATAATTACAACAAAATTAACACAAGCGAGATTTAAAATGAAATATATTTTTCTCCTATCTTTACTCATTTTCTCTCTCACTCCTTCTCTATCGGCGAAGATTCTTATCTCGCCGATAGATGCAATGAAAGAAAACTATTCGCCTACTGCAACAATTAGTAAGAAAAATATTCTTCTTCCAAATAAACAGTTTAAAAAAATACAAGCAGATGCGCAGGTAAAACTTAAAACTAAAATTTACCGCATTTATACAGCTGTTGAAGATGGAAAAGTTCTTGGTTATGGAATACTCATTAACAATAAAGTTCGTTCAAATAATGCTGTTATTATCTATTTTATTGCAAACGATATACTTAAAGGTATAGAGATCATTGCATTTAATGAACCTCCTGAATATATTCCAAACAAAACTTGGTCTTCACAATTTAAAGATATTCCAACAGAAAAAATGTTACGACTCTCACGTGATATTCCTACAATTACAGGTGCTACACTCAGTGCAAGAAGTATCACTGATGGATCTCGCATAGCTTTTGCGCTTTACAACGAAGTAATAAGAGGAAAATAGTAATGCGATTTACCTTTATAAATAATCTCAAACAAGATAAGAGTATGAAGCTCTTACTCAATGGACTTTTGCTTTTTATTGTACTCTATCTTATCTTTGATATTTTTGTAAAAGAGCATACACTTGGACTAAGCACTACAGCAGTAATGTCAACACTCTTTGGAAATGAAGAGGAGTTTTTAGACCCCATGAATAAATCTGTCTTTTTAGAATATATACATACAGAGATTTTCTTTTTAATGATGATCTTAGTGACACTCAGCAGTGTTTATATACGCCTGTTTCATAAAAAAACAAATGCACTGTTGCATGTAAACTTACTCATGATATCTGCCTTACTCTCACTTTTGACACTTGCTATTAGCTATTTTTATATAGCAAGTTTTGTAAATATCTATATATTCTCTTTTTTTGCCTGGCATATAGTCGCCTTATATATGGCACTGAAATCTTCATGGGAATTAAATCTTGCTAAATAGACTCTATAGCTATACAGTAGCTTATTTTTTACTATTTAGTGTATTATTACTTATAAGCGGTGCTTTGCTATTTGCTGATAAAATCGGCTTCTCTTATGAGAGTGTATTGCACTACTATTTAGGTGATGAAAATTCATTTAGTACGGCTAAAAGCTATCAAGGCGTTTTAAAAATTATATTACCGCATATATTTGCATTTGGACTTTTTGTTATGGTTGTTCTACACTTCCTAATTTTTACAAAAAAAAGAGATACAAAAGAGATATATCTGCTTATTTATTTGACATTTTTCAGTGCTTTTTTAGAGCTTTTTTCACCTTTTTTTATTCTTTGGGGTTTTCATTTTTTTGCCTATATAAAGATACTCTCTTTTTTTCTCTTTGAAGGTAGCGTACTCTACGCTTTATTTCTGCTTTTTAAGAGTATCTTTTTTCATTAAATAAACATAATCGTCTATATTTTTACTAATAATGAGCTTTTTGTCTGCCTGCAAAATAATATAGCCAAGATCTTTAGAATCTAAAAACGCATATGCTTTTTTTATCGGCATAACACTTACTGCAGTTGCATAGGCATCAAGTGTCGTTGATGGCAGTTTGGAAACCAATGTTACGGAAATAAATTGCTGTTGTGACTGTTTTGTTTTCGGGTTAATAAGATGGTTATGCTTTGTTGTTTTTACATAACGATTATAATTTCCACTTGTACTGACTCCACTATTTTGCATAAAAAAGAGAGCTAATGGATCTGTCTTGTCTAAAGGATTATTTACTACAATTTTACAACTTCCAATACACCGAATATCACCACTCAATGCAATAATGGCCTTTTTAACTCCCTTTTGCAGCAAAAACTGAGTCACTTTGTCCACAGCAAAGCCTTTTCCCATTCCACCAAGATCAACCTTAATATTATCATCCAAAAATGCTTCATATTTTTTCAGTCGTAATGACTTAATCGCTACAGAGGCTTTTTGCAACTCATGTGATGGTACAATACGCTCTTTAGCTCCAAATCTATACAAATCTTTTGTAATTGCACCTATAGCAATATTAAAATACCCGTCTGTTTCCTTATAGTAAACTAATGCTTTAAAGAGTGCTTCATATGCATAGTTATCTAAAAGCGAATGTTTATTAGCATTGAGACGAGAAATTGGCGAGTTTTTTTTATATGTTGAGAGTGAATTATCAACTTTACTAACAATAGCAAATGATGGTTCAAGAAGTGTCTTATGAGACTTCTCAATACTAATAGAGACAAATGTACCCATAATAACCTTTAGCCGTTCACTCATCTGTGTATCAGCATAGCAGGTAATAAGCATACATGTAAGAAAAAAAAGTTTAATCACTATTTTAAATCTCTATGATCTCATTAACTTCTAATCCAAATCCGCCAAGTCCTACAAAATCAGCTTTCTTCATGGAAGTGATTAAATTCATTTTTGAGATACCAAAAGATTTGATTATCTGCGCACCTATACCAAACTCTTTTATCGCAGCATTATCGTGATGATGTGTTTTGTTGATAAAAACCAACAATCCACTGTTTTGTTTCAGATACTGTATGGAATTAATAAGGTTATTATATTTTTCTTGATTAAGCAGCAATTCACAATCTGGTATAACGTTATGCACTCGAACATTTGCTATTTCACCTGCATTATAAAAAAGAATAGCCGTATGTTGTATGCCATCATGATCTTCAAAAATATGTTCTTGTACTTTTACACCAAAAAACTCTCTCTCTTTGACTTCTATCTCTTTGACAAGTCTTTCATTAGCTAGTCTATACTCAACAATATCCGAGATAAATACCGTATGGAGATTATGTTTTTTTGCAAAAACATCCAGATCATCTCGACGAGCCATTTCACCATCATCTTTTATAATTTCACATATTACACCTGCTTCACTCAGTCCAGCAAGTCGGCACAGATCAACAGAACCTTCTGTATGTCCTGTTCTTACAAGTGTACCACCATCCTTTGCTATAAGAGGAAAAATATGCCCAGGTTTCACAAGTTCATCCGGTTTTGCAATAGGATTTGCCAATATCTTAATCGTTTCATTCCTCTCTTTAGCAGAAATGCCCGTCAAAGCATTTTTTGCATCTACTGAAACAGTAAAAGCCGTTTCATATGAAGATGTATTAGAACTCACCATTGGATTAAGGTCAAGTCTGTCTGCAATAGATTTAGAAAGAGCAACACATATAAGCCCTCGTGCATTTGTTGCCATAAAATTTACATGTGCAGGCGTTGAAAAAGCAGCAGCATACACTAAGTCCCCCTCATTTTCTCTATCTTCATCATCCACCATAATGATCATCTTGCCTTTTTTTATCTCTTCTATAGCTTGTAAAACTCTCTCAACTGATTTCATATTAGTCTCTTTTATTAATTTTCTTTATTATAAGACAAAAATCATTAAAAAGAGTTCAAAAAAAAATTAATATTTTTCATACAAAACCCTTGACATTAAAAAATTTTTTGTCTATAATTTCGCTCACAAACACAGAGTAGAAGTGTTTAAACACCGCGGAATAGAGCAGTTCGGTAGCTCGTCGGGCTCATAACCCGAAGGTCGCTGGTTCAAATCCAGCTTCCGCAACCAAATCTTTTTAGAAAATATTGGGGTATCGCCAAGCGGTAAGGCATTGGTTTTTGGTACCAACATTCGGGGGTTCGAATCCCTCTACCCCATCCATCTTTCAATTTAAAAAAACACAGAAAACAAAAATATTAATCTATTTCACTAATTTACTTATATCTGCTATAGTAGTCTCAAATTTCCAAGGATGATGACAACAGATCTTTGCATACTATTTCTTTTGAGATTATCAAATTGCATTTCAGATTTAAATCCTGATACATAAAAAAGAGCAACAAGAAGCGGTTCATCCACTTCTTGAGATTAAATGCTGTAGCAGCAAGCAGTAGGTTAATTTCATCACCAATAAATCCTTTGAGATAGTTCCTTGCAAGCCTATGATCAGATTTGAAGTGTCCAATAACCGGTTCTATAGCTACACGTCTTCTAAACTTCTTTCGCTTTTGTTTTTTTTGGTATTGAGTATCTCTTTTTAGTGGTGTATCCGGAATGGATATAATAGTGGTACCATTAACCTCCTGACTTCGTCATTTTTTATCTTCTTTGGATGTCTAAAGAACCTAAAAGATATACGATGTCCTTTAATCTCTTTCACATAAGTACGCCTTAGCTGTATCCCTTCATCTTTAGCGATACAGTGTAAGTGATGTATCATCTTAATAGCTAGTTTGCCATCTGTAGGATAGGTTACATTTTTCTCTTGTACTGTGGTATCAATGATGACTTGTTTCTC
>DQUE01000194.1 GCA_015662405.1 Sulfurimonas autotrophica
CAGTTGGCTATATTTTTTGAAGGGAGGTTAGATAAATATTTAAAGATGTAGAAGTGGATGTGGTAGCACTAAAAAGTGCTACTAAAAGTTACTTGACACGAAATTTTGAACGGTCTCCTCAAAAAGCTCTGCTGTAAAGCTATCGTCATATTTACAAGTTCTTTTAATTTCACTGGATTTGGCTGGTTCAGAGGGTTCAATTATTGAATTTGATTTTGGAGGGCAAGAGACTAGCGCCTACCCTGCACTGCATTACCCATATCCCACATTGGTAAGAAAATACCAAGTGCGAGTAGTATAACCATTGATGCTATTATTAGTAGCATAATAGGTTCTATAGCTTCGCTTAAACCATCTATAATTGCATCAAAACGCATTTTATAATACTCAGCAACCTTTTTAATCATAGTATCAAGTGTACCACTCTCTTCTCCTGCACGGATCATTTGAATAATCATGTTTTCAAAAAGTCCGGTTTCTTCAAGACCTTTATTAAGCGTACTACCTTTTTCTACGGTGTTTATTACTGATTGCAGTTTTCTCTTTAGAGGAAGATTGTCTATCATTGTAGTTGCAGTATCTAGGGCTTCAGCTATGGGGATACCAGCACGAATAAGTTCAGAAAACACCAGTGTAAATCTACTAAGAGTTGCAAATGTAATAATATTTTTTATGAGATAAACTTTAAGCAAAAATTCATGCCAGCCATATCTTACGTTTTCATAGTTGTTAATAAGATATTTGAAAATAAGATAAGCAATAGCTAGTCCTGCCAAAACATATGGACCAAAATTGTTAAAAATATATTCAAGTTTTAATAAAATTAATGTCGGTAGGGGTAGCTCTGCATGCAGTTTTTCAAAAATTGCTTTAAATTGAGGTACTACATATGATATTAAGATTGTAAATGCAATAGCCATTACAATCATTACATTTCTTGGGTATGCCATGGCTTTTTTAAATGTAATTATATTCGCTCGTATCTCTTCAAGCATATTTGCTAATGAATAGAGTGTTTCGTCTAAATTACCAGTTTTTTCTCCAAGTGCAACCATTGCAATTGTTAAATTTCCAAGCTCATATCGAAAGTTTTGCATAGCAGATGAAATGGAATGACCGGCATTAATATCCTCTGCAATTTTAGCAAAAACAGTTTTAAGAGCTTCATCGGTAGTTGCATTCGCAATTTCAGTTAATGAGTTATGTATAGAAATACCTGCATTTGTCATAACAGCAAGCTGACGGATAGCGGCAATAAGTGCATCTGGTTTTATTTTTTTCTTTTTTATGTTTGAGAAAAAGTTTGTTGTAAACCTTTTTAATTGTGTCTCAAGAGGTTCCTGCCCTTCAGTAATCTTTATGATAATACCAGAGAATTTTAATTTAGCATAGCTATTTGCTTCTTGTTTATTTTGGGCATAAAGTCCAATTTTCTCTTTCTTTCCTTTTGTTAAAACAGTCGCTACAAAATATTTCATCCTTTTGCCACTCTTAATACCTCTTCTATACTGGTGATTCCATCAATCGCTTTTTGGATACCATTTTGAAACAGTCCTACAAACCCTTCTTTTTTAGCTTGTTTGAGCATCTGTTCTTTTGAAGCACCTTTAGCAATTAAAGAAGAGAGTTCTTCTGAAATATTAAGAACTTCACAGACCATTTCTCTTCCCATATATCCAGTGTCTGCACACTCTCTGCAGCCTTTTCCTTTGTAAAAAATAGTTCCTTCCGGTACTACTGCATCTATCTCTTTAAAAACAGATACAGAAAGTCTATCTTTTACTTTACAATGTTTACATATTTTTCGGACAAGTCTTTGCGCTTGAATAGCTACAAGCGCACCACTAATAAGGTAATGCTCTATACCCATATCTACCATACGAGGTATTGCGCTTATTGCATCATTTGTGTGAAGCGTTGATATTACCATGTGCCCTGTTAGAGCAGCTTTAATAGCAATTTCCAAAGTCTCTTGATCACGAATTTCACCAATCATTATTTTATCGGGGTCTTGTCTTAAAATTGATCTTAGGGCATTTGCGAAACTAAGACCTACTTTTGTGTTTACTTGTACTTGTTGAATAAGATTCATTCTGTATTCTACAGGATCTTCAACAGTAATAATCTTGTCTTCGACATTTCTAAGTTCATTAAGCGCACCATATAAAGTAGTTGTTTTACCACTTCCTGTAGGACCAGTTACTAAAATGATGCCATAGGGAGCTTTAAGCCCTTTGAGTAATTTTTGGTAACTTGCAGAATCCATACCAGCATTTTCGAGGCGAACAAGGGCTTTTTGCTTATCTAAAACACGCATAACTATTGATTCACCATAAAGGATTGGTAGCGTTGATATACGAAAATCATACTCTCTTGAACCTACCATAGTTGAAAAACGACCATCTTGCGGTTTTCTTTTTTCAGCAATATCTAAATTCGCAAGAAGTTTTAAGCGTGAAGCAAGAGGAGGGTATATGTCTTTTTCAAAAATAAATATCTCTGTGAGTTTGCCATCAACTCGCCCACGAACTACACAGTTTTTTTTAGTAGGTTCAATATGCACATCACTTGCTCTAGCGTTAATACATGTTTTTAAAACTACATCAATAAGTTGTAAAATAGAGGATGCCTTTTGTTGCTCTTCAAGAGAACTGATTGAGTTTAGTTCATCTCGTATTTTTTTCACTAAATCTTTAATACTGTCTTTGAGACTTATTTTATAAAGATGTGAGAGAATCTGTTTTTTTGTAGCTAACGCAATTGTAAGAATTTTTCTTGGAAAGAGTCTTTGAATTGCTTCTTGCGCATCTATATCTAAAGGATCGCTAAAAGCAACCGTAACGCTCATATTATCTTGAGAAATTGGTATAGCATTGTGTTTTTCTAGCTGATTAAAAGGAACTTTTTCAATAAGATTGTAATCCATATCTATAGAGTCAAGATCTATAAAAAGAAGATCAAGTTCATATGCAAGTCGTTTCAAAACTGCCTTTTCTTCTATATAATCATAATTATCAATTATTGAAAGATCGTACGTCCCTTCTCTTATTTGTTGGACAATAAATCTTATTAATCGTCTCATTGTCATAAAGCCAGAAAGGGTGATGTCTCGTAGGATTAGATTGTCACTAATTCCTTTTGAGAGAAGCCTCTCTACTTGGCTTCTCATTATTGAGCCATTAGCAAGTAAGTCAGTTGTTATTCTATCCATAATATTCTTCAAGGCACAATTTATAGCTTAATTTATCACCTGTATTATCATTAAAAACTTTTGATAATACATAATTTGCTGATTTGTTTTGATATAAAGTAAATAAATTTCGTTTTATATCACATGCATATATATTCCATGTAAGTATAAAAAGTAGTATGAGTCTCATTGGAATTTTCCTGATTTGATTTCATGTAATAATATTTCTGCATTACTTGAGTGTGACACCTTTATATATTCTTCAAGAGTGTAGATTGCTTTATTTTTTTTATGAAGTTTTACAAGTGTTTTTGCAAAAATAATCCAACTTTCTTCAATATCTGGATTGATCTGGTTTGTTATGAGTGCATAATTGTATGCCTGTTTATAGTCTCCTAGCTCATAATATTTTTTTGCGACAAAAAGACTTAACGCAGGATCACCACTCTTTCTAAAACGTTTAACAACTTCAAAAACATCATTTTTTGTTTCTCCTCTTTCAATCGTAATTGCAACTCTTTGTTCCTTTTTCATAAATCCCTTTGAAGGTTTTAGCGTTTGTATAGCAGTTGCTTTTTTGGTTCTATTATTCTCTATTGTAGGTTTTAGTTTTTTTAGAGGAATTGTAATTTTAGTCTCTTTTGTTTTTGAAAGTTCTTTTTGTTGTGCTAGTTTTTGTACTTCATTATAGAGAATGTAGGCTATTGATACAATAACTAATAAAGCTATTGTAATAACATAGGGAATAAAAGATTTTATTTTATAAACTTTCCAACGTTTTTCTAAATCATGAATATTAAGCATTGATAAGACCTGTATGTATTGCAGCCATTTCGACAAACTTTTTAGGAATTTTTACCGTATTTAGAGGATAATTTGGCATATTTTTCTCATAAGTACTGTAAATATCAAAAAGAGTATAAAGTAATTTATTGGTCTCTCTGTAGTTACCCTGTGTAAGCTTATAAATAGTATCGACTATCTTAGGAGTAAACATATTTGCAGTATCAAAACAGTTTGCTTTCATCAGCTTCTTTTGTATATAAATTTTCAGTTCTGAATTGGAAGCATTTTCAAGTTCAAATGTTTCCCAAATTCTTGTTTGAAAATGTTCTTTTGCTATGAGATCTTCTTTTTCTGTTTTATGGAGGGTTATTACAAACTTAATAGATCTCGTGTCAGACAATAAGCGTATTTTTTCTAGTAAAGGTTCAGCATAAAGTTGTGCTTCGTCTAGTAAAACTATTGGGACCTCTTTTATTACGCTATCTCGTGTAATTTTCATAAACTGCGTAAAGTTTAAGGTGCCATCATATTTTATCTGAAAAATATCTTGTACGAGTATTTTGTAAAACTCATTTTCATCAACAATGGGAGTTTGATAGAGATATATATTGTTTTGCTCAGATAACTCATCATACAACTTTGCTAAAAGCATACTTTTTCCACTCCCAGGTTTTCCAAATAAAAGTACCATTTTAAGAGGTTTTCTTAATGACTCTTTTAAGGCCTCATATATAGTAGAAACTCTGTCTAGTTGTATATAATCTTTGGCATTGATCGTATCTAAGAAAACGTCTCTAGATTTTGTAAAAATACTCTCCATATACTACTTACCTTCTTTTTTTGATGTTCTTTTAAGCAAATCATCACTTAACCCTTCATACCCTAAGGCACTAAGTGATATAGAGTCTTTAGATTTATGGATAATATGCGGTTCAATAATGATAACAAGCTCTTCTGTCATTTTTGTCATCTCTTCATATTTAAATAGATAACCAAGAATAGGAATACTTCCTAAAATTGGCACCTGATTTGTAGCACTAGTATTTTTTGCGTTAATGAGTCCACCTAAAATAATTCTATTGCCATCTTTTAGAGTGACAACAGAAGAGAGTTGCCGACGATTTAAATCTGGTGGTATATCTCTACCACTATTTGGAGTTTGTGAAATGTCTGTTGTAGTTTCAGATAATGATGGATTTATTTTGAGTGTAATAGTTTTATCATCAGCTATTTCTGGTGTAATTGTTAAAAGAACACCTGCAAATACCGAGTTGACAAGATCAGTTTGTGTTGTAATTGCTACTCCTCCACCTGTGCCTTGTTGGTTAGTAGAAGATAAAATTTTATAAAAGTATTCGGTTCCAGCAGTAATAAGTGCTGGTTGATTATTTAAAGTGAGCACTTTTGGATTTGAAATAGAAGTTACATCTCCTTGTGTTTTTAAAAACTTGATAACTTCACTGAGCTCTCCTTTTACACTCATTGTAAAGAGTTGTGAGTTTCCAGCGCCTATCGTAGTGGTATCGGCTATAATGCCATTTGCTGGTATTGTTGTACTTATATTGTTGTAGTTTGCTGTGCTTGCTGAGAATTTGACATTTTGTAGTGCATATAGCTGTTTCCAGTCAATACCTGTCGAACGCCCTTTGCTCATAGTAATAGATAAAAGTTGTACATCAATGAGAACTTGTAGTTGTACTTTATCTTGTAACTTTTTCAAATAATTTTCAAAGCGTTTTAGCTGTTTATCTGTCGCTGTAACAGTAATTAAACCCGCATTTTTATTGATAATTGGAGTCGGGGCTTTATATGTGTCATGGGGACGATTAAGTATATTTTGCAACTCTTTATCAAGCTGTTTCCAAAATACAACTTTATCAGAACTTACTATTTTGATACCTGTTTCTCCTGTAGAACTTCCCGAGCCTGTAGTATTACTTTGAGTAGATATTACAGTGTTGCTTGAACCGACAGCACCTCCTTTTTGCATGTTTGAAGAAGAACTAAGTGTTACATCTGTACTGCCAGTACTTTTTCGTTGAGAGAGTATATAGTCTATATTAAATACTTTTGTTTTTAAATATGATATTTTTAAAAGATTGTTTTTAAGCGTGTATGAGAGATTATGTTCAGTTAAAATAATATGTAACACTTCATTAATTGTTAAGTTTTTTAAATTTGTTTTATTAAGTTTTGTTTGTAAAAACTTTTCTGCATTTGGGTCAGTAACTATAATATTGAAACCACACTCATCACTAAGCTGCTCTACAAAATCAATTATTTTTGTATTTTTTGCAGAACTTATAGTAAAAAGTTCATAAGAACAGTCTGTAAAGCTACTTGTTGCAACTATAGCAGTTAAAAGCGCTGTGTAAACTGATCTATTTATAAGTTTCATTTGAGATCCCTATTTCTTGTTGATTGTAATTTTTCTACTGCTACTTTTTGTAGAGAGTAGAATTTTACTATTTTTTTGAGTTAATAGGACAGATTTTCTACTAACTTTAGCCAATTTGTAGCCATATACATAGCCCCCTTCTTTATGCCATTTTCCTTGAATCATTGCTGATTTATTGATAATAGCATCGAGCCTGAAATTTGTAGGTTGCGTTTTAGAACTTTTTTTATGTTTTACATGTAAGGTAGTAGAGTGAATCTTTATAGGAGCTTGAGAGTTTTTCAAATTAGTATCTTCATGGAAAACGAGAAAAGGATTTTTGATTTTAGAAATCTCTTCTTCAGAAACCCCGACCCGCATTGGTTTAATTGCTTCAATCTGTTCATCAACCCATGCTAAACTATCAGAAAAAAGCTGTGTTGTTATGAAGAGTAAGCACAAAGTTTTCATTGCTTTTGAATCCCCCATACAGATATATTTAAGTCAGAAGTTAACTTTTGTTGCGATTTGATAGTAAAATTGTGAATATCTACTGCAAATTTACTCTCTTCTAAAGAGTTAATAAACCTTAAAGTGTTTTTATAATCTGCGACTGATTTAATTGTTATATCTAAAATATGATCAAAATAATTCTCTGTATTTGTATAGTTATTTGTCAAGACAAGGAGCTTAATATCGTACTTTTGAGCATTAGTAGTTATAGAGTTAAGGTATTCACTCCAAGCTCGCTCATCATAAATGAGAGGTGCAATTGTTTCAATTTTACTTTTTATATAAGCATTAGTATCTTTTAGGAGAATTATTTCATCGTTAATTTTTTTGATCTCTTTTTCAATTTGTACAATTTTTGACTCAGGATTGTGTTGTAAAAACATTTTATCAGCATCAATTTTAGCCTGAAGATTTTTTACATCTACTCTTGTTTGTTCAAATTTTTCAAAAGAGCTCTCCCAAAATAGAAAATAAGCAAATGTGAAAATAAGGCTAATAACCATTATATAGATCATGGAAATATCTTTTTGTGTTTTCTTTTTAAAGGCTATATCTATTTTGTGGAGATACTCCTCAATAGCTTTTTTCATAATATATTTACCTTGAGTTCACTGCAGTATTTATTTGTTTTGCTATTAAACTTGATTTCTTCGAGTGTAAACTTGTATTTTCCTGTATGGGCTTGTAGTAGATGGGCAACAAGTTGCGTAATCTTTCTATCTTTGTCGGCTACTAAAGAGAAAGTTAGCATTTTATTGGTACTGTTTTCTCTGTAAGCCACCTCTTCAATCTTTACACCATATTTGTTGCAATCTTTTGTAAACCTCGTTAAGAGTTTTGCTTTCATTGGATAGTTAACTTTTATCTCATGTATTTTCATAAGTGTATTTTTCTTTTGTGTATATTCTGTTTTTTCTCTAGTAAGTAGTTTTAATGCTTTTTCTTTCTCTGCTTCTCTATTTTTTATAGTCGTTTCTCTGTTTACTTTCGTATTATGTATCTTTCCATATTCTTCTTTAAGTAATTCTTCTTGTAGCTCTTGTGTATATGTGAGTACCCAGTATGTAATAGGGTAGGTAAAAGCAAGAGCAATTGATACGAATAGAAGCATAATGAGTTTCCCACTCTCTCTTTTGATAAACTTTGGTGGTCGTTTATACTCGGTAAAATTACATGCATATCTCTCCTCTTTTGGTAGAGTAGGGTAGAGATGCATGAGAGCATGGAATTGATCGATATATTCACTCTCTGTTTCAAAACCGTAATCAAAATCAAATTCACTTGATTTTATATGGAGTTCAACTTCGAGCATCTCATGAAATTTTGTTACAGTAGGAATTTGTGCTCCGATATAAACATGCTCAAATTTTTCAATTTCAAATGCTCTTTTTGCATAAGTGAGAATATTATTAATATTTGCAAAAAACTCTTTGTAGAGATGTATAAAAAACTCTTTATATTCCCTTGTCGTATCTTTGAGACTCTCTTTTGAAAAGAAATTGATAAACTCTGTATACTCTACTCTTTTCCCATAAAGTTTGCAAAAGCGTTCATGCATCTCTACAAGAGAGTATTTGAGAGATTTTGTATAAATGAACTCTTTGTTTCTATAAATAGTTAAACAAGCATCATTTTCTTGAACATAGATGAAGCAATGAACTCCATTAGTTTTAATCAACTCTTTTGTATAGAGTGATTTTATAAGTAATGGAGCTGGTATAATTATATCTATATATTGTAATTTTTCAACAACTTTTGTAAAAGTACTTGTTATATCTAGAGGATCTACGATAAAAACATGAAAGTGTCTGTTCTTTTCATCTAAAGTGTTTAATAGCTCTATATATTGAATTTTATATTCAACTGCTTGATCGAGAGCTAATTCATCATATGCTTTGTCGTTGAGAACATCAAATAGATCTTCTTGGGGAATATTTTTACTGATTGCAATTTGAGCATTAATAAATTCATGTGTATTTATATATGCAATTACAAATTGATCTTTTGAGAATTTTGGTGTCGTTACCTCTGTAATAAAGCTTGATATTCCATTAAAATATGTTTCTTTATATGGATTAACAGATAAAACACTTGAAGAAGAGTGTTGAGTTGATGTACTCATTAACTATAATCCTATTTAAAATGAACCAATACCATGGAGCAAAATTCATCACTTCTGTAAAACTCAATCCTGTATATTTTATTATAGTTATCAATTGAATAGTATTTGTTCAATTTTTTTAAAGATATGTCAATCTGGCTCTCATCAACTTTATCTTTTTTATAGTAACCTATAACATTAACACGATGTTTTTTACTCTTGATAACTTTAAAATCATTATTGACAAAAAATTCTGAAGCTTTTGGTAAAGAAATCTCTTTACCATCAGCGATAAATCTATATTTTTGCTGACAATTTTTCGACATTTTAAAGTACTGAGGTTTTAGTGTGGTAATTAATTTATTACCAATATATACCAAATAGTTGCCTCTTTGCCTTTTTACTTCTCCTAATGGGTTGGAAAAGCAAAACTCATTACCTCTCAATTTTAGCGGAATGAAGCTTAAAGATTTTTTTATATTATTTAAATGTAATAGTATATTGTGATTTATTACTAAAGTTCCATAATTTTTTATTATTTTATTAACTGTTGTTGCATTTAATGCAAAATCCCTTGTAAAGGTGATGCCCATAATTTTCATGTACTCTTCTATAGCTAGAAGCTGATAAAAGACTTTCTGTGAGAGTGTTGCAAGGTTTTTACTTGTTTCAATTGCAAAGGCTGGTTTGCCATTTGTAACTGCAAAGTAGGTAAGAGAGAGTTGCATCGCTTCATCTTCATATTTTGTATTTGTATTTTTAACGTTGAAACTATGATGTTTTTTGAGTAATTTTTTATTAACATTGTTTTTTACTGTTTGGGCAATAGTATTTAGATTACTAAAAAGATGTTTTTGTTTTAATTCACACTGATCAATGACGCAAGTTTGTCCCCAGGCATTTGGATTAAAGATACTTCCTTGATTATTTTTACGATAAAAACCATGCCCATCATGGAGGTTTAATACTAATGAAACTTTTTTTGAAAGTATTATTTTTTTTACTGCATCAATAATTGCTTTATCTTTATCACCCTCTTTTACATGGGAGAATTTACGATTCATATCACCATGAATTCCTCGCTTATTTGCAATTATACTCTCTTTGTTTAGGTTTGGAATGACCCATAAGTTTTTCGATGTAATAGTATAGTGTGTAGCTAAAATAGAAGCAGCAAAATACCCACCTGGCTCATTACCATGTATGCCACCTATGACAAGAAGTGTAGTATTTGAATCACTGTTTTCTTTTTTTATCAGGTTGATATTTGCATAGAGAGTAGATGAAAAAATAAGGGCTATGCATATATGTAAGATAGATGACATTTATCTCTCTGTGATGATATGTAATTTATTATTTTGTAGCTTTACAATTAAAACTTTTTCTCCATTAAAAGAGAAGCTATCTGATTTGTACTTTTCATAAAAAGTGATTTTGTAGAGATTTTTTCCGTTTGGGTATGCTAGAATATTGATTTTTGTAAAGATAATTGTTTTGTTTTCATTTTTTTTGAAAACTCTCGTTTTATATTTTTTAAAGTCTTTAAAATTCATCCCGTCATGTCTTCTAAACTCTTGAGAATAAAAGTGGAGATAATCGTCTATATTATTGTAAATCCAAGCATATCGCCATGCATAAAGTTCAGATAATAGGTGTGCCAGAGTCTCTTTTGATGGAGTATTACTACTATTTGTATCTTCTTTTATAATTAACACTGTTTTTTTAATATCAATATTTTTATTAAGAGACTCGATGCTTTTGTTGTTGATTGCAATGCAGCCTTTTGTAAAGGCATCTCTTTTTTGATTAGTTGGGAGCCCATGAATCCAAATACCTTTTCCTGTTTTTCCTCTGTATTTATCATACAAATTTGGATAAGATGTAACAAATGCCATGGGTCCATAAAAAGAGTCAACTTTAGATATTTTTTTTACAATATCATAAACACCTATAGGTGTTTTTAAGTCACCCTCTTTTATTTTGTCGCCTTTTCGTTTCCCTGTAAAAGCATTGTACTCTTGTCTTAGCTGATAGCTATTGTTGTTATCTTTCATGTAAATAAAAAGCTCTGATTTTTCTTTGTCGCACAACAATACATTTGTATAGGATTCTATGTAGCCAAATTTTGTATCTTTGTCTTTAAGAAATTCTCTCCAGTAAGATATATTCGTCAAGTCTTTATCTAATTTTTGTTCAATAGCTTGAATACCATTGAGCCTATATGCCGTCAGTATATCATTAGAAGCAAAAAGAGAGCTATAAAGCAAAATAAGCAATAGAGTAAAAAACTTATTTTCCATGGTCATATCCTATCTCTTTTAGAAAGTTTTTATCTTTTGTCCACCCTTTTTTAACACTAACTTGTAGATTTAAATAGGCTTTTTTTCCACTGAGCCTCTCAATTTTCTCTCTAGCTGATTTTCCTATGCGTTTTATCGCTTCACCACCTTTGCCGATAATGATACCTTTTTGAGACTCTTTTTCTAGAATTATAGTAGCATATATCCTATCAATTTTGGATGCTTCTTCAATGGAATCAATCAGAACATCTGACTCATAAGGAACTTCATCACTTATGTTTTCAAAAATAGCCTCACGAATAAATCCAGCATATATATCACGCACAAGCTCACTTGTTAAATCTTCTGGATCATATAAGTAAGGTGATTGGGGTAGATGTTTTGCAATAGTGTCAAGCAGGTCTTTATGTCCGACTTTTCTTGGAATTGCTACTGGAATAAGCGCTTCAAAGTGATCAGAATATTTGCTGTAGGCACTAATAGATTGCAACAGTTTTTCTTGAGAAACCTGATCTATTTTACTTAAAACAATAATATGTTTCACCCGTGCCTTATTAATTTTTAAAAATCTTTCATAATGTTCAGTAGCGTCTGTAACAGGAGCCAAATAGACAATTAAGTCACAATCACCCATCGCTTTGAGTGCTTCATCAAGCATAAATTGATTGAGTATTTTCTCTTTTTCATGGAGTCCAGGTGTATCAACAAAGATTATTTGTGCGTTTTCATGCATAACAATAGCATTTGAGCGTTTTCTTGTTGCATTGGCTTTTTGACTTACCATTGCAATTTTTTCACCCAAAAGAGAGTTCATAAGGGTACTTTTACCTGCATTTGGACGTCCAATTAAGGAAACGAAACCAGCTTTAGTCATTCAATTGTCCTATAATATATATCTTGATAAATCTTCATCTTCTACGGCATTATCGAGCTTCTCATGTACTAGTTTTGCTGTAATAACAAACTCTTTGCCTTTATATTCATCTGCATTGAAACTTACATCTTCAAGTATGCGCTCAAGCACTGTATGTAGGCGTCTTGCTCCAATATCTTCTGCTATTTCATTCGCTCGATGTGCAAGTTTTGCAATCGCCTTTACTGCATCATCTTCAAATGTCAACTGCATTCCTTCAACGCTTAAGAGTGCTTGGTATTGCTTTAGCAGAGAGTTTTGTGTTTGGGTTAAAATTTTATAAAGAGTCTCTTCCGTTAGCGCTTCTAGCTCAACACGTAGAGGAAACCTTCCTTGCAGCTCAGGAATGAGATCGCTTGGTTTACTTACATGAAAAGCCCCAGCTGCTATAAACAGAATATGGTCGGTAGTAATTGTTCCGTATTTTGTAGAAACACTACTTCCTTCAACTATGGGGAGTAAATCTCGTTGCACACCCTCTTTTGAAGGGTCATTACGCCCTTGACTCTTTTCACTGATTGCAATCTTGTCGATTTCATCAAGAAAAATAATACCTCCATTTTCTGCTCTTCTGAGTGCTTCAGCTTGAATTCTTGTCATGTCGAGTAGTTTATTTATTGCTTCTTGTCGAAGAAGCATTTTAGCATCTTTTACAGTCACTTCTTTCTTATTCTCTTCTTTATTGATAGAGGCAAAAACCTTAGAAAAACTCTCTTGCACTTTTGCCATTTCCGGTGGGAGATTTGTGTCATTAAACTCAACGTTTAGCTTTTCAATCTCTAAC
>DQUE01000011.1 GCA_015662405.1 Sulfurimonas autotrophica
AACCATCGTTAGTAGATACCTCTTTTTTTAATTTATCTTCTACATTTTTAACCACTTCATTGTTAAATTTATCTATGCTTTCATTATTTTGTAATTGACTCAGTTTCATTTTTCTCCTTTGTCTTTGTGCAATTTCATGTGACAATCAAATGAAAAAATAAGTACAGCATTGTACGATATAATTACTTTTGCAATCATTAAACTAAATTTCTATCCATGCAATACACACTAGCAATCTTTCTAATCTCCATCCTGTTTTGCGTTATATAATCAGCTATCTTATTACAAAAAATAGTGATTGCTTATCGGTCACATTGAAACTTCTACTTATAAATTTTTTAAACTCTAATTAGATATAATCGCGAAACTTTATTATTCAAGGCGCTATATATGTCAGACAACAAATACAATCCACAAGAGATAGAAAATAGATACTATAAAATTTGGGAAGAGAGAAAATACTTCGAAATAGAGGGTAACAAAGCCATCCAAGAAGAGCAAAAGAACTTCTCTATCATGATGCCACCTCCAAATGTTACAGGTCGCCTACATATCGGCCATGCACTTACATTTACACTCCAAGATATCATCGTCCGCTATAAACGTATGGATGGATACAAAACGCTTTGGCAGCCAGGAACAGACCATGCCGGAATTGCAACACAAAATGTTGTAGAGAAGCAACTCTTAGAACAAGGAGTTACAAAAGAGGAGATAGGACGTGAAGCTTTTTTAGAAAAAGTCTGGGCATGGAAAGAGGAGTCTGCTGGCATCATGACAGAGCAACTTCGAAAGATGGGAGTAAGTCCTGCATGGGAGAGAGAACGCTTTACAATGGATGAAGGATTGCAAAAATCGGTAAAAGAGGCTTTTGTGCATCTCTATAATGAAGGTCTCATCGTTCGTGGAAACTATATGGTAAACTGGTGTACACATGATGGTGCACTCTCAGATATCGAAGTAGAACATGAAGAGGAAGATGGAAAATTTTACCATATGCTCTACCATTTTGCAGATGGAAGTGGCAGTGTTGAAGTAGCAACAACGAGACCGGAGACATACTTTGGAGATACTGCTGTTATGGTGCATCCTGATGATGAGCGATATAAAAGCATTATAGGCAAAGAGGTTATCTTACCACTCCTTGATAAAAAAATAAAAATTATTGCTGACTCCTATGTCGATATGGATTTTGGAACAGGTGTCGTAAAGGTAACTCCTGCACATGATCAAAATGACTACGAAGTAGGAAAACGCCATGATTTAGAGTTCATTACTGTTTTTGATGAGAAAGGAATCTTAAACGACTATGCCGGAGAGTTTAAAGGAATGGAGCGTCTTGAGGCGAGAGAGCATATCGTAAAGAGACTCCAAGAAGAGGGCTACATAACTAAAATAGAAGAGCATAAACATCAAGTTGGTCACTGTTATCGTTGTAAAAATGTTGTTGAACCATATATCTCAAAACAGTGGTTTGTTCGCAAAGAAGTAGCAGATAGATCTATAGAAAAAACAAATGCAGGAGAGGCAAAATTCTTTCCACCGCATTGGATAAACTCTTACAACGCTTGGATGGGAGAACTTCGTGATTGGTGTATCTCCCGTCAGCTTTGGTGGGGACATCAGATTCCTGTCTTTTACTGTCAAGAGTGTGATCATGAGTGGGCTACAGAAGAAGAGCATCCACAGGCCTGCCCAAAATGTGCCACAAAAAATATCACACAAGACCCTGATGTACTCGACACTTGGTTCTCTTCTGCACTCTGGCCATTTTCAACACTGGGCTGGGGAAATGGTGATACAGAAATGGACAGACTCTTCAAATCAGAAGATATGAAAGATTTTTATCCAAACTCTTTGCTTATTACCGGTTTTGACATTCTTTTCTTCTGGGTAGCTAGAATGATGATGATGGGTGAGCATTTTATCAAAGAGCTTCCTTTTCGCCACATCTATCTCCATGCACTTGTAAGAGATGAACATGGTCAAAAAATGAGTAAATCAAAAGGGAATGTTATAGACCCTCTGGACATGGTAAACAAATATTCTGCTGATATACTCCGTTTTACACTTGCAATTTCTGCTGCACAGGGGCGTGATATAAGAATGAGTCAAGAAAAACTTGAACGCAACCGTAACTTTACAAACAAGCTCTATAACGCAAGTAAATATCTACAGATGAATGCCAAAACTTTTCCAGATATGGAGAGCTTTTGTATAGAGACAGATCTTGGTCGTTACATGGTAAGCCGTCTAAATTTTGCTACAAAAGAGGTTCGTACCTATCTTGATGAGTATAGATTTAACGACGCAGCCCTTACAATGTATCGCTTCTTATGGAATGAGTTTTGCGACTGGGGAATTGAGCTCAGTAAGGCTGATAAAACCTCTATAGTAGAGCTTGGTGCAATTTTTAAAGAGGCTATGAAACTGCTTCACCCTTTTATGCCATTTATCACAGAACATCTCTACCATGAACTCAGTGGAACCTCACTAGAAAATAGTGATTCTATCATGATTAAGCGATTTCCTCATAAAACAAAACAGAGAAAAGAGGAGAAAACATTTGCAGTTATTATGGATGCCATCGTCTCTATTCGTCGTGCAAAAGTACTTGTTGATATGGCAAACCAAAAAATTCAAAAAGCCTATGTAAAAATCGATGGTTTAAGCGAAAAAGATAAAGCAATGATGCTGCCATATATTGCCAAACTTGCAAAAGTTGAAGAGATTTGCTTTACAGAAGAGAAAGTACCAAATGCAGTGAGTGATATTGCTAATACATGTGAGACTTTTATTCCGACTGACTCTATTGATTTAACACCAATTATCAACAGACTTACAAAGCAGGATGAGAAACTACAAAAAGAGTTAGAAAAACTCAACAAAATGCTAAACAATGAACGCTTTGTTGCAAATGCTCCTGCGGATGTTTTACAAAAAAATAGAGATGCGC
>DQUE01000053.1 GCA_015662405.1 Sulfurimonas autotrophica
AGCGGAGTAAAGAGGCTTTGCCACTTTGCGGGACATAAGAAGTTGTATAACTTCTCTTTAGTCGCCTCAGCGGCGCAAGCGGAGTAAAGAGGCTTTGCCACTTTGCGGGACTAAAACTGTATCATTCCATCAATCGGAGATGATGCAGTAGCATAAGGGCGTTTTGGAATTCTCCCTGCGAGGTAACTCATTCTTCCGGCTTGAACAGCATGTTTCATGGCTTCTGCCATCATCATAGGATTTTGCGCTTGTGCAATGGCTGTATTTGTTAAAACACCGTCTGCACCAAGTTCCATAGCATATGCTGCATCACTTGCACAGCCGATTCCCGCATCAACAATTACAGGAACATTAATAGCTTCGCGGATAAATACAATGTTGTAAGGGTTTTGAATTCCCAAACCACTCCCAATAGGTGCAGCAAGTGGCATAACAGCATCTGCTCCGGCATCTTCAAGACGTTTTGCCATTATTGGGTCATCTGAAGTATATGCCATAATAGTAAAGCCCTCTTTTGCAAGTATTTCGCAGGCTTTTATGGTTTCTAATACATCAGGATAGAGTGTTTTTTGTGTATCACCGATAACCTCAAGCTTGATAAGGTCAATACCTGTTGCTTCACGCGTTAAACGAAATGTCGTAATTGCTTCTTCTGCTGTAACGCATCCTGCAGAGTTTGGTAAAAATTTTACATTTGTTCCTGCAAAAGTATCACGGAGATTTTCTTTGTCTGGATCTGTGATATTTAAGCGTCTTACAGCAACTGTAATGAGTTCACTTCCACTTGCAAGCGTTGCCTCTTTTGTTGTTTCAAAAGAGTCATACTTTCCACTCCCAACAATAAGTCTTGAACCGAGTTCATATTTTCCGATTTTTAATTTGTTATCCATTCTTATTTATCCTTTTTGTAATTATTTGTTTTATATTTGCTTTTTATAGCTTTCAATGATTGCAAAAAAGTTATAACATAAGCAATCTTATAAATTCCCAATTCCCTCTATCAAATCTTGTGGTGTAAGAGAAAAATCAGCGCCGGTGTAGTTTTGTGCTAACTTTGTGTGCGCAAGAGAGGCATGTATTGCTGCATGCAGTGGACTCTTTTTTTGTGCTAAAAGAGCACCAATAAGCCCACTAAGCACATCGCCACTTCCACCTTTTGCTAGTTTAGCACTACCATGTGGGTTGATGAAAAACTTATCCCCTGCACCGATAATAACATTTGCACCTTTTAAGAGCAAAGTTACATGCGGATAGGCTTTGCAAAAAAGCTCTACATACTGAAAACGTTTTTTTTGTAGTTCATCTATCGTGATATTTGCTAGTTTTGTACGCTGTAAAAGTGAAACAAACTCTTTTGGATGCGGAGTGAGCACAATATTTTCACGCTCTAAAATCTCTAAAATAATAGGCATAGAAAAAAGATCAGCATCTACTATAAGTGGCAGTTTGTTATCTAAAAGCTCTTTGAGCTCATCATCACTAAACTCTCTACCTAGTCCCATGCCACAGGCTATAGCGGTTGTATTACTTGGCAGAGCATGCGCATACATAAGAGAGTGTGGAATATGAAGCATTTGGTGGTTTTCATACCCAACAAGGGTCACTAAACCTGCACCAAAACGCAAAGCACTAAGCGCACTCAAGATGGAAGCTCCCGGCTTTTGACCACAAAGCAGGCTTAAATGCCCAAAACTTCCTTTGTGTGAATTTTTTTGTTCTCGTGTGGGGAGTTCTAGATCATGTAAATCAAGAAGTTGCCAGTTCGTTTCTGTTTCATAAAGTTTACGAGATATACCCAAATCAAGCACATGTATATCTCCTACATACTCTTTTGCTTCATCTAAAAAGAGTGCTTTTTTCAAAGCACCCATAGTGAGTGTAGTATCTGCACGAAAAGTTCCCTTTACACACTCGCCACTTTTAGTGAGTCCACTTGGCACATCACAGGCGATTTTAAAGGCTCTACTTCTATTCATCTCCTCTATAAGCTCTGCAAGCTCTTTTGAAAACTCTCCACAAAAGCCTGTTCCAACAATGGCATCAACAAGGATGTCACATGTAAGCAGTGTTTTTGTCTGCTTTACATGTAAAGCTGTGGCTCGCTCTTTTTGCAACTTAGCCATTTTGGAACTTGCCTCTTTTGCATAGAGGAGTGAAACATCATACTCTTTATGGAGTAGACGAGCAAGAGCTATACCATCTGCTCCGTTGTTTCCACTTCCTGCAACTATGACTATTTTTTTCTCATTTGAGAAGTTCTGCTTTATGTAAGATGCCATACCTTGTGCGGCATGCTCCATCAAAATATCTTCACTTAAAAAGAATTCTGTGTAGCACCTGTTGTCAAGTGAGCTAACTTCTTCAAATATTTTTTGCATAATCTACACTTCTGGTACATACTCGTCAATTTTTACCATACTGCTTTTGATGTCATTAAACAGCAGTGTAGGGTAAGCAGTTCTATACTGATAATAGAAATGATTCTTTTTAAGTGTTTTTAAAATTGCTGTATTGAAATAGTTTGCATTGGAGCATTTACCAACATATAAAAAAGAGAAAAGTAGCTTAAGATGCGGATTTTCAAAAGTTTGATGTGGTTGTGCTAAAAATGTGAAACCCTGTTTTTGCAGATTTGCAAAACTTAACATATAGAGTAAAAAGTCTTCAAACTTTGTGTAAAAGCCATTGAGGTTCTCAATATCGTGAAAAAAGTAGTAGTAGTGATCTAAAAGCGCTTGTTGTGAGATAACACGAGAGAGTTTGCTTTTTTTCTCTCGTTTTGTTGCAAAAAAGTTAGGATCAACAGCCATGTAGATATGCTTCTTTTGTGTAACAAGTTTTGCGAACTCTTCATCAAAAGTTTCACTCTCTTCAAAACGGATATAGTTAAAATGCTCATCTTTGTATCTGAGTTCTACTTCCTCTTCATGAGAGTTTGCAAAGTCCATATAGAGTGTAGGAACATTGTTGTCAATGACAAAATTTCTAATTCTACAAGCAAGATTTGTCTTTCCTGATCCTGCTTCACCGAGAATGAGAGTATTGTGTGTAAGTATTCTCTCTTCTAATGTTAAAGCATCAATGGTATCTAAATATCTACCAATTACATTTCGCATAGCATTTCCTTTAAAAGTTATGTTTGTAACATTATACTCAAATAATTCCATACCAAACTGAGTAATATACTAAATTGCATTGCTAACTACTTGGCTTATAAAATGCATCATGCATGAACTGTTTTTTCAACCCAAGTTATGTAATAAGTATCAAGACAGATATAATTTCAACATTGGACCATTAATTGCTTGTATACAGTTATGATGATAGAAA
>DQUE01000034.1 GCA_015662405.1 Sulfurimonas autotrophica
TGAGGTGTTGCTTTTAGAGAATCTGCGCTTTGAGATGGGCGAAACAGAGGATGACCTTGACTTTGCAAAAAAACTTGCCTCTATGGCAGAGTTTTATGTAAACGATGCCTTTGGTGTGAGCCACCGCGCACATGCTTCTGTTCATGGAATTACAAAATTTTTTGATAATGAGCACAAGGCAGCTGGCTTTTTACTTGAGCGCGAGATTCGGTACTTCTCAAAACTTATGAACAATCCTGTGCGTCCATTTGCTGCTATTATTGGTGGGAGCAAGGTTTCAGGAAAGCTTGAAGCACTTGTAAACTTACTTCCAAGAGTAGATAAGATATTTATCGGTGGAGGCATGGCCTTTACCTTTTTAAAACAGATGGGTTATGAAATAGGCGCCTCTTTAGTTGAAGATGATCTTTTGCAAGAAGCACAAAATATAATGGATGAAGCAAAAAGGCTTGGTGTAAAGTTTTATCTGCCTGTAGATATTATAGCTGCAGAGAGATTTGCAGAGGATGCTGTGAGTAAAATTGTCACATCGCAAGAGATTCCAAAAGAGTGGATGGGGCTTGATATAGGTCCTGCAACAGTAAGACTTTATAGAGAAGCACTTAATGATGTGCAGACAATTTTGTGGAATGGCCCGATGGGTGTCTATGAGATGGAGAAATTTGCTAGAGGTTCATCAAAAATAGCACATTTTGTAGCAGATAGTTACGCTACAACAGTAGTTGGTGGTGGTGATACAGCTGACTTGGTGCAAAGAGTGGGTGTTGATGAGGATATAAGCTTTATATCAACTGGAGGTGGTGCTTCTTTGGAGCTACTTGAGGGAAAAATACTTCCTGGGGTTGCACCTTTAATGGTCAAAATTACCGATAAAGAGAATTAAGATGATTATTGCAGCGAATTTAAAAACAAATCTCACAAGAAGTGCAACGCATCAATATATAGATACTATAACCAAATGTATTCAAAACACAGCACAAGAGGTTGTTGTTTTTCCTGCAATAGCATCACTTGACTGTTTTGATACGAAGTTAACTATAGGAGCGCAAAATGCCTATCCGGTAGAAAAAGGTGCTTTTACGGGAGAGATAGGCTTAGAGCATTTAGAAGAATTCAACATTAAAACTATACTAATCGGGCATAGTGAGCGTCGTCACATTTTAGGTGAGAGTCAAGAGTTTATAGCAAAAAAATTCGATTATTTTAAAGCACAGGGTTTTCAAATTATCTATTGTGTAGGTGAACCACTTGAGATAAGAGACTCTTCGAAAGAAGCAGTGCTTGCATATTTATACAAACAATATGAAGGTATTGACACAGCGTATGAAAATCTCATCATTGCATATGAGCCAGTATGGGCAATAGGTACTGGGAAGATTCCAACACTTGAAGATATACAAGATATACATGCAGAGCTAAAGAAAAAATCACAAGCACCACTTCTTTATGGTGGTAGTGTAAAAGTCAACAATGTAAAAGATATTTTACAGGTAAAAAATGTAGATGGCGTACTAGTAGGCAGTGCTGCCTTGTACGCCGAGCATTTTTGTTCAATGATACAAGCAGCAGATGCGCTAACTCTATAAAAACTAAATTTTAAAGGAAAAATAGAAAATGATAATGAAAGGGAAAAAAGGACTCATAGTAGGTCTGGCAAATAACAAATCAATAGCATATGGCATAGCAAAAGCATGTGCTGCGCAGGGCGCTGAAATGGCTTTTACCTACCTTAATGATGCACTAAAAAAAAGAGTAGAACCTATAGCTAAAGAGTTTGGAAGCGAATATGTGTATGAACTTGATGTCTCAAATGAAGAGCATATGGCAGGAATTGCTACAAAAATCGAACAAGATTTCGGAAAAATTGACTTTTTAGTCCACTCTGTTGCCTTTGCTCCAAAAGAGGCACTCAGTGAGCCTTTTATGAAAACAACAAAAAGTGCATTTCAAATTGCTATGGATATTTCAGTCTACTCTTTTATTGATCTAGCAAACCGTTTGGAACCTGTTTTGTCTGATGATGCTTCTTTGCTGACACTCTCTTATCTTGGTGGACCAAAATATATAGTCAATTATAATGTAATGGGTGTTGCAAAAGCAGCCTTAGAATCAAGTGTACGCTACATGGCAGTAGAGCTTGGTGCAAAAGGACAGCGCGTCAATGCAATTTCTGCTGGGCCTATTAAAACACTTGCAGCAGCAGGTATAGGTGACTTTAAACAGATATTGAACTGGAATGAGACAAATGCTCCGCTTAAACGAAATGTAACGATAGATGAAGTAGGAAACTCTGCTATGTATCTCTTAAGTAGCCTTAGTTCGGGGGTGACAGGTGAAATTCATTATGTAGATGCAGGGTATAACATAATGGGAATGGCTGCAGCACAGACGAATGAGGAAGGAAAAACTCTTCTTGCATGGGATGCAAAGAAATAACATATGCTCTTTACATGTAAAGAGTATGTTTAAGGCTTGTTTTAAGTTTTGTAGGATTTGGCTGAGTTTTTTTTAAATGATATCCTTACATAAGCTAGCTTTCAGTACTTACAGGATATAATTTCCATCTTTAAAACGATGGCCTGTTAGCTCAGTCGGTAGAGCAAGTGACTGAAAATCACTGTGTCCTTGGTTCGATTCCGAGACAGGCCACCACGCTTTTTATATCATTTTCCTAAAATTTATTTACAATGTAACACAATAATTTGATATAATAGTTTTTTACTTTGTAAAGAGTATTTTTATGGGGCTGACCTGGTTTCGACGGGATCTGGTGGCTCCCAACTGCATGTCGGACTGAGCATTCCGTTACACGGCTCACAATTGCTTAAACGCAAACAATACAAATTATCGCCCAGCTTTAGCAGTAGCTTAAGTTTTAACCCCTCGTAAGAGGTGGGCTGCTTCACCTGTGGATTCTAAATAAGCAGGGCTCGAAGTATAACCTTTCATTTAGATATATCTTGAGTCTGTCTCAGCTCAAGAAGAATCCTTGAGACTGGTCTTGCGTAGCTTTGCAGGTTGTGTGAAGCAAGACGAGATAAAACAACCTTTCTAAGCATGTAGACGTTGGGAGTAGCCAGGTTTCGGACTGCGGTTCGATTCCGCACAGCTCCACCATTTCACTTCTCTTAAAACATCTTAGGGTAATATTCTGACTTAGGACATAAATTTTACACAAACACCGGTATTACGATGTTTCACATTCTGAGTGCTATCATGGGTTGATGCTGTTGTTGCTATTACTTTTTTACTGATACCATTTGTATCAGTAGCTATATGCATTTTTAGTTCATGATATTTACGACCTCTTTTTAAAGTATAGGTTGCATCTTTGTAGTTTCTCTTTAAATTGTTTTTGGCTTTATGACGCTAAGTAGTAGTTGATAGAGTAACGTAAATCTTCATCAATATTTTCCATATTATTGAGCATCCATCTTAAATATCCTGCATCTTCACATGCTACCTCTTTAAGACTTTTGCCTTTGTGTTTTCCAAATCTAAAAGTTTGGACTAAAATAGGGGTATTTGTTAAATCTACCATCTTTTCGACTGGATTGTCGTTTGGAAATTGCTTTTGGACAATACTTTTAAGTTTTGAAAGAAAGAGTTTTAAAATAAGGACATCACCAATGGCATCATGTGCTTTTACAACAATGCCAAGTGCATTTGCTTCTTGTTTTTCTTCTTTGTAAAGTCCCATTTTATAGCGAAAATATTGTAGTCTATGTGCCTCTTCTTCAGGCATTACATGTTTTGCAACTCTTAGTGTATCTATAACTTGCATCTCTGTTTTAAAACCCTCCTTCTCAAGCATAGTAATATCAAAAGGAGCATTGTGAATGATGAGGTAATTCTCTTGAGTATTTAGTTCTAGTAGTCTTTTGTATGCCTTAGTTTGTGTACAAGATGGCTTGTCTTCAATTAAATCAGGAGTAATACCATGTACCTCCATTGCACCAAATTTAATAGCGATATCTGTGGAGCAAAATTCATTATAAACCTCTATCTCTTTGTCTCCTAAAACGATATACCCAAGTTGAATAATTCTGTCTTCTTCATTTGTCCCTGTCGTTTCTGTATCCAAAATCACATATTTTTTTGCCATAACTCTTTCGCTTTTTGTTTTTTAGGATATTATAGCAATTCAAAACTAAACTTACGCCTTATTTGTATGCGTAAATTTTGTTTTAAATGGCTATATAGTCAGTCCTGAAAAGTCTGCTTTTTTTAATCTGTTGTTATTGCTATTATGATTTGATTGAAATACTAACTTGAGATCTTTAAATTATCACTGTTTTCGCAGTAGCTTTTCAAGCAAATTTAGATTCTAGTTTGTAGTGCTTTTGACGAAGTCGGGAAAAAGAATAGAACTATTTGCTACTTTTAAGCAAAACTTATGTACAATTGCGAGTTCCTTTCTCTTTGTAATGTCCGCAGTGACACTATATTCAAATCCGAAAGGGAAACAAAAGCCTACAATTAGGCAATACCAAGAGGAGATCATACTATATGAGACACTACGAAAATTTAGTAATAGTAAAACCTACATTTACTGCAGAAGAAATCCAGGCTAGCATCAAAGCTGTTGAAGAAGTTATTACTTCAAACGGTGGAGAAATTGCAGCAACACACGCTATGGGAATGAGAAAATTAGCATACCCAATTGAAAAAAACGAACGTGGTTATTACTATGTAATCTACTACTCAGTAGCACCAGCTGCAATCGCTGAAATCGAAAGACGTTTTCGTATCAACGAAGACCTTTTACGATTTATTACTATCAAATATGATTCAAACCGTGAAATAAAAGCATGGAATGAACTTGTGAAAAAAGCAAACAAAGCAGAAGAGGCTCCAAAAGCAGAAGAAACTCCTGCACAAGAAGCGCCAAAAGTAGAA
>DQUE01000102.1 GCA_015662405.1 Sulfurimonas autotrophica
AATACCACCGCTAACTTTTATGAAATAATCTCTACCAACTACTTTATCTTTTTTATGTGTAAAAAATACAAAAGTATCACTATCTCCAACACTACAAATTTCCTCTTTGCACTTTAAGATTAGACGAAAAACAAACTTTTTGTAAATAATATTGAAAATAATTATCAATTTAATAAAAAAATAAGTATTGTTTTACTAAAATAAAAGAAAAAGAAAGGAGTTCAAAATGTCAGTTTTAGTTCTTGGTGGGGATAATATAATTCCAATAAAAGCAGTTCTCAGTAGTCTTGGCGCAATTGATATCAAGCACTGGGATGCTAGAAATAAAAGTAGTATAAATAGAAAGAGTCTGCCTAAAAATTTAGACTGTTTAGTTATGCTGACAAATTTTTTAAATCACAATACAATGTATAAGTTTAAAAAAGAGGCCAAAAAAAGAGATATTCCTTTTATCTGTGCAAACAGAAACGAGAGTTCAGTTTTTAATGAGTTTCGTAAAAAATTCTCAATACCAGGAGTATAGTTATGTATGTTATTCTCTATGCAAAAGATGATGTAATAAAATAAGATGAGCTTATTTGTTGTAGTATTTTTAGGAGGAGATTACAATGGCACAAAAACTTATAGATAAAATAAACAGTTTTAACACGTTTAAATTTGATACAGCACAAAAACGAGTAGTAAACTTACAGGATTTTGAGGGTGCGGATGTAGATGAGTTTTTAGAAATACAATATTTACTTGATTGTCATAGAGTAGAGTATAATCTTGAAAAAAACTTTGAAATACAGATAAAGAGAAATTTAGAAGGTAGCCATATGAAACTACCTAATTTTTGATTTAATTGCACATAATAGTGAGTATCTTCTATAATGCTGGGAATATTAGGGTTTTAGAGATGCACTTAAGTATTCTGTAAGTTGATATAGATTATCTTTTGCAAAACAAAAAGGATGGGTAAAAGATGACTAAACTTGCTTTAACAGGTTTTATAGCACTGTTAGTAACGAATTCAATAGTACAGGCTAATGAAAATAGAGATTTAAAACACTCTTTTAGAGATGTTGTAGGTAGCACGACACAAGCACTGCAAAAAGAAGTACTTATAATAAATAAATTTAAAAAAATGTTTCATGAGGGAAAAGTGAGTGGTAATATACGTAGTATTTACTCATTGTTTGATAATAAATTAAGTTCTGATACCTATGCAACTGCTGTTGGTGGTGGATTAAAGTATGAACTTGCAGCGTTTAATGGATTTAATGCAGGTGTTGCTTTTCGAACTACTTACGATATAGACTCTCTGAGTGGTAAAGATGAGAAAAAAAATGAAGACTTATCCGGAGCAAAAGGATATACTACACGACTTAGCGAAGCATATATTAACTATAAATATAGAGAGTTTACTGTACGTTTTGGTCGTCAAACTATTGATACGCCTTTAGCAGATAGCGATGATATTCGCATGATTCCAAATAGTTTTGAAGCTTATGTGGTTAGTTATGAGATGGAGAGTTTTTCATTGATGGCAGGGCATCTAGATAGGTGGCAAGGGTATGATGCTGGATTAGATAATGTCTGGGTCAAAATGGGAAAAAATGGTGTGAATTTTGTAGGCTTTAGTTACTCTGATAAAGTTTTTGATATAGGCTTGTGGTTTTATAATATTTCAAATGCTTCAAAAGAAGATATTCTCAGTGGTGCAGATGAAAATGGGAACAATAGCTTGTATGCAGATCTCAGCGGACATTTTGATCTAAGTAAAGATATTATTCTTCATGTTGCTGGGCAATATTTAAAGCAAAATGAGCTTGATGAGAGTGGTGTTACAGCAAATATCTATGGTGCTGTGACACAAGTAGTTGTAAATAGTGCAAGTTTTTCACTTGCGTACAATTTTGCAACAAGAGAAAAAGAGAAACAGAGTTTTAGCGGTTTTGGTGGAGGAGCATTATATACCAATATGGATGCAATGATACTCGATGAAATTACACAAGATAGAAGAGCAAGAGCATTCGTTGCTAGTTTTGGATACACTATACGTGATATAAATTTCTTATATGCTTATGGAGATTTTTTGGGAGATGAAGACAGTTTTGGTGTAAAAGAGCATATAGTGGCACATAATATCGGAGTAGAATATACAACGAAAGATGAATTGACACTGAGTGCAGTTTATGCAAGACATGCAAACAAAGAAGATCCTGCAAGTACATTTTATACTGACAACTATTTGCGAATCTTAGCTTCTTATAATTTTTAAAAAAGAAAAATAAATGAAAAAATTAATAGAGTGTGAAAAGGGTGAGAGAGTAAAAGTAATAAAGCTCAATGCAGATCATGATCTGAAACAGCGACTTATCTCTTTTGGTGTTATGAAAGGTGCTTCTATTCAAGTCGTAGAGTATTCTCTGGGAAAAAAAACAGTAGAAGTGAAGGTCGGAAAAATGAGAATTGCACTTCGTGCCAAAGAAGCGCAAATGATAGAGGTTGAAAAGGTATGAATGAAGAGATAAAAAAATGCCCTATAATTGCTAATCATATAAAAGTAGCACTTGTTGGTCAGCCAAATGTTGGCAAGAGTATGCTCATCAACGCAATATCAAATGCACATTTACATGTAGGAAATTTCTCTGGTGTAACGGTTGATAAAGTAGAGGTGTTGTTTGATTATAAGGGGTATAGTTTTACGGTTGTAGATCTGCCTGGAACTTATGCATTTTCAGAATATACTATAGAAGAGAGAGTGACAAAAGAGTATCTTTGTGCTGAAAATTATGACATTATTGTTAATGTTGTTGATTCTACAAACCTTGAAAAAAATTTGCAACTCACGGCAGAACTTTTTACCATGAATAAAAAGATGGTGATTGCTTTAAATATGACAGATGAGGCAGAAGAAGAGGGGATTGATATAGATGCTAAGTACATGTCAGAACTCTTAAACATTCCTTGTGTAAAAGTTTCAGCAGCGAAAAAAACAGGTATAGAGGATCTGATTGATACTGTTATAAAAGTACATGAAAAGCCAAAGGTTGAGCCAAAACTTGTATTTAGCGAACCTGTAGAAGAGGAGATTGAAAAAATAGTCTCTTACTTGAAAAAACATAAGTACAAAGCGGTAAATTCTTATAGAAATATTGCAATAAATCTTTTAAAAGGGAATAGAAAAACGTATGAAAAACTCCATGATAATCCGATTTGGATAGAACTGCAACCTATTTTGATAGAAGCATCAAAACATATCGAACTTCATCATGATACAGATGATATTAAAGAGGCTTTTGCAGAGGAGTATGCAGCATTTAATCGAGGTGTTATAGCTGAGGTTGTTGCAGCAAAAAAAGAGATAAAAGAAGAAAAAACATTGACTGAAAAGATAGATGCGATTCTTATTCATCCTTTATATGGGATTCCAATTTTCCTATTTTTCATGTGGGGGCTCTTTCAGCTTACTTTTGTTTTAGGTGCCGTGCCTATGGATTGGATTGATGGATTTTTTGGTTGGCTTGGCGATGCAATTGGAGCAACTATTAAAAATGATGATATACGCTCTTTGGTTGTTGATGGACTCATTGCTGGTGTAGGAGCTGTCGTGCTTTTTACGCCAAATATTATTATTTTATTTATCGGGATAGCTCTTTTAGAGAGTACTGGTTATATGGCAAGGGTAGCCTTTTTACTTGATGGATTTTTTCATAAGTTTGGTCTGCATGGGCAGAGTTTTATTCCTCTTGTAACAGGTTTTGGATGCTCTATTCCTGCATATATGTCTGCTAGAATTTTAAAAAACAACAGAGATAGACTTTTAACGCTTTTTATTATTGGTTTTATGTCATGTGGGGCGAGACT
>DQUE01000004.1 GCA_015662405.1 Sulfurimonas autotrophica
ATTAATCGTAATTTCACCATCAGTATGTATTTTTTTATCAATTTTATCTTCATTTAATACTGTTTTAACAGTTCTATTAAATGGATCAGCTTCAATTATTGAGAAACTAGCGACTTCATTAGAGACATTTTGAGACTTAAAAATACCAAATTTGATTTTGTCACTAAACTTAATGAAAGTTACAACTGCACTATTTTGTACAACTTTATTGCTATCATAGAGATAAGTAGCTTGAAAATCCAATTTCCCACCAGCGCTACCCCCAATAAATAGACAAGGAAACTTTTTGCTTTCATATATAGCTTCAATAAAAAAACTTTCAGATGCTGACAAGCCATCAATTAGGGTATATGCTAGTGTATTTGATGAATTCATATTCAAAGGCATGTTTATATTTTTCAATCTATTTTTGATAATATCTACTTTTTCATCTACTGAGTTAGCGTTATTGGTCTGTAAATCCACACTCTCAATGTGAACATCATCTATCATATAGGAGCTAAATCCTGCAAGAACTATATCATCCCATTCGCCTTGAGTATCTTCATATAAATGATTAGTAGGAGTTGACAGATTAAAAGTACACAACTCACCTGCGCTAGAAGATAACACGACCTTTGTGTCTAGTGGTAGGTACTGTTTCATTCTGTAAGATATTTCTGAAAAATTCAAATAAGGGGATATAAAACCAATAACTAATTTTAATTTTTCATTTTTAAATGATAATTTATCTATATTCTCTTTTGTAATTTCATTGCTTTTTAATTTTAATGTTACAAATGCTTCAATTTCATTATCTGCCTTATCACCTCTTTTTTTTCCAAAATTAAACATAATCCACCCCCCTCAAATTCAATATAATTACAAATTTTACAACATCACCCTATATCTCATTAAAAAAGTATATTAAAAACCTATTTAAATTCTCCTTATCCCCCAAGGCAAATCAAAACTACCGGCCAAAGAATTGGTAAAAAGTCTATTAACCTAATTTTTTCTTGAATCGTCATTTCTAAATCTAGGTTTACGCGCAGCTTGTATCTCTTTTTTGACCATTTTTACTATCTCTTCATCTTCTACAAGGTCTATCCATTGAAACTCACTTCCGCTTTGGGAGACTCCTTTGAGTAAATCACCACTTTTGCGAAACTTCAAATCCAAATTTGCTATATCAAAACCACTTTTTGTCTCTATAAACTTATCTAAACGCTCAGAATAGTCTTTATTTGTATATAAAAAACAGTATCCTTTTAAGCCTGTACGACTTACACGCCCACGAAGTTGATGCAGCGTGGAGAGTCCCAAACGCTCTGCCCCTACTATCACAACAGTACTTAAGCGTGGCAGTGATATTCCTACCTCTACAACCGTTGTTGCTAATAAAATATCGCCTTTTTCTCGAAAATCAAGCAATACCTGCTCTTTTTCTTTATCTTTTCCATGCGTTACATAAACATTTGCAAAATGCTTCTCCCAGTACCCTCTTGCTTCCTCTATACTTTGATACGCAAGCGCTTGGCTCTGCTGGACTAAAGGATAGACTAACAACACTTGGTTATTTTTTGCTATCTCTTGCTTTACATGTAATAGCAGTGTTTGAAAGTCACTTTTGTGGATGACTTTGGAATCTATATCTTTTGTAAATGGTGTTGTAGTGATAAGACTTACATCTATATGTGCACTCTCTATCATTGCCTGTGTTCTAGGAATTGGTGTAGCTGAAAACTGAATATAGTGTGGTTTTTTCTCTTTGTTTATGACAAGTTTTTCAAGCATATTTCTTTGTGCTGTTCCAAAACGATGTTGTTCATCGACCATAATCAATGAAGATTCTGGCAACTCCCTATATAAGAGAGCATGTGTTCCGATGATAAAATCATAGCTCTTTAAATCCACTCTTTTTGTTTTATTTGTTACAAGAGCAATTCTACATTGTAAAAGATACTTTTGTGCCTCTTCAAAAAGCTGATTTGCCAAGATAGTCGTCGGTGCCATCAAAATAGAGCGATTTGGCATATTCATATATGCTGCTGCAAGGATAACCATTGTTTTACCACTCCCAACATCCCCAACGACCATGCGTTTTGCTGCTACATCTTTTTTCAGATCTGCTTGTATATCTTCTATAGCTGCAATCTGCTCAGGCGTCAATGAAAAAGGGAGCGTTTTACTCCACGCTCTAAACTCTTGCGCATGAGAAGAGAGTGCCTGAAAATAGCGTCTTTTCTCTGAGAGTTTTTTCATATAGATAAGGATTTCTGTATATTTTAGTGCCCAAAGAGTTTTTTCACCGAACTCTTTTGGTTGTAAAACGGCATCTGTTGGAAAATGGAGCTGCAAAAGCTCTGCAACAACATCTTCACGACCAATCTCTTTGAGCAAATCTTCTTTATTGAGACAGCTTTTTACAAGCCTTTGCATAACATCACTTCGTAAAACTGTTTTATATTTTGGAGTAATGCTTCCTACTTGCGTGATTTTTTTTGGCATACTCATACTACAATGCCCCTGTTTGCACTCTACTACTCCATAGTAATAATCACGACTCCCTACTTGAAACTGATGAAGCATATAAGGCTTAGGACGAAAAATGACTCCTTGGAGTGTGTGTCCAAGATTATGAGCAAAAAAAGTTATCTGTAGAGAATGAGGGGCTTTATAGACTGACGATACCGTTGCATCAATAAGCTGTGGTTTTTTTGGTAGTAAAGTTGCATGCAGTCGGTAATCTTCATAAGCATGCGGTAGTATAAGCGCAAGCTCTCCGATACTACTTATTCCAAGTTTTTTAAACTTCGCTTCTTGCTCTTTTGTCAATTGCATACGCTCTTTATCTTCTCTCTTCTACTAAGTTTTCCATAATTTGCCTCTCAAGTAAAAACGATCACATCATAGCAAATAATGAAAAAACTTTTAGAAAATATGACAAATTGAAAGAAAATTAAGCATTCACCCTTGTATTACGCTCTGCTTCTTGTGCTTTATAGAGCTCGGCACACCCTTTTGAGAGTTCACGAATTTTTAAAATATAATTTTGTCTCTCAGTCTGTGAAATCGCTTTTCTTGCATCAAGTACATTAAAAGTGTTTGATGCTAGCATACATAAATCATAGGCCGGTAGAGGCAATCCTGCTTCAAGAGTTCGCAAACACTCTGCACTTTTTGCACGAAAATCATCAAAAAGCATTGCTGTATCTGCTACTTCAAAGTTGTATTTTGAAAACTCTATTTCACCCTCTTTATGCACATCCTTATAGCGTGTTTTATTGCCCTCTTTATCAACACTCCAAACAATATCAAACACACTATCAACCCCTTGCAAATACATAGCAAGACGCTCTGTTCCATAGGTAATTTCAACAGCGACAGGATCACACTCAATCCCTCCAACCTGCTGAAAATAGGTAAATTGTGTCACTTCCATGCCATTGAGCCATACTTCCCAGCCAAGTCCCCAGGCACCAAGTGTTGGAGACTCCCAATTGTCTTCTATAAAACGAATATCATGCTTGGCAACATCTAATCCAAGATACGATAACGATTCTAAATAGACCTCTTGAATATTATCTGGGGATGGTTTTATAAGTGCCTGAAACTGATAGTAAGATCCAAGTCTGTTCGGGTTTTCTCCATATCTTCCATCTGTAGGACGGCGTGAGGGTGCAACATATGCTGTTGCCCACGGAGTAGAGTCAAGTGAGCGTAAAAATGTAGCAGGATGGAAAGTACCTGCACCGGCAGGAATATCATAAGGCTGTACAATATTACACCCCTGTTTCATCCAAAATTCTTGTAATTTAAG
>DQUE01000032.1 GCA_015662405.1 Sulfurimonas autotrophica
AAAAGAAGCAGGTGTAGGAGTAGTAATGAGTGATATTTCACTAGCAGGTAGAGTTTTAGCGGCAATGGGTCTTGCTGAAGATGAGTTATCTAAACTAGGTGAACTTGTACAAAAACCAGAAGCTAATATCATTAAGCTTCCAAATATCTCAGCTTCAGTTGGTCAATTAAAAGATTGTATTGCTGAATTGCAATCACAAGGGTATGATATTCCAAATTATCCTGAAAACCCTGCAAATGCTGAAGAAGAAGCTATTCAGGCTAAATATAGTGTTTGTCTTGGTTCTGCGGTTAATCCTGTTCTTCGTGAAGGTAACTCTGATAGACGTGCTGCACATGCTGTTAAAAAATATGCTCAAGAGCATCCACACAGATTGAAGCCATTTGCTGAGAATTCTAAAGCATATGTTGCTCATATGAATGGTAAGGGAGATTTCTACGCAAATGAAAAATCTGTTACTTTGGATAAAGCACAAAAAGTTACAATTGCACTTAATGGAAAAGAGTTAAAAACTATTGATGCTTTAGATGGTGAAATTTTAGATGGTACTTTTATGTCAGTAAAAGAACTTCGTAATTTTATTCAAAAAACTATTGATGAGGCAAAAGAAAAAGGTCTGATCTGGTCTATTCACCTGAAAGCTACTATGATGAAAATTTCTGACCCAATTATGTTTGGTCATGCATTTGAAGTATTTTTTAAAGATGTATTTACAAAATATGCAGATCTATTTAAAGAACTAGGTGTTAATCCGAATCTTGGTATGAGCGATTTAGAGAAAAAAATTGCTGGACATGAAAAAGAGGCAGAGATTAAAGCAGCTTTTCAAGCAGTAGTAGATGCTGACTCTCCAAGAATTGCAATGGTTGATTCTGATAAAGGAACAACAAACTTCAATGCTTCAAATGATGTTATCATTGATGCTTCTATGCCAGTTGTTGTGCGTGAAGGTGGTAAGCAGTGGGACAGAACTGGTGCAGCTGATGAGTGTGTTGCTGTTATACCAGATAGTACATATGCAATGTTCCATGAAGAGATGGTAGCTGATTGTGTAAAAAATGGTCAGTTTGATGTAACAACTATGGGTAATGTTGCAAACGTTGGTCTTATGGCACAAAAAGCTGAAGAGTATGGTTCTCATCCGACAACTTTTGAACTTACAGAGTCTGGTACAGTTACAGTAACAGCTGAAGATGGTACTGAACTTATGAGTTTTGTATGTGAAAAAGGTGATATTTGGAGACTCTCTCGTACAAAAGATATTCCTGCTAAAGATTGGGTTCGCTTAGCGGTTGAACGTGCAAAACTTACAGGTAATCCAGCAGTATTTTGGTTAGATGAAGATCGTGCACATGATGCAGAGATAATTAAAAAAGTAAATAAATACTTGCCTGAACACGATACAACAGGTCTTATTATTAAAATAATGGATGTAGCATCAGCAACAAGATTTACAAATGAAAGAGTGAGAGCTGGTAAAGACACTATCGCAGTTACAGGAAATGTATTGCGTGATCACCTAACTGATATGTATCCGATTTTAGAACTTGGTACATCTGCAAAAATGCTTTCTATCGTTCCATTGTTAGCTGGTGGTGGTTTATTTGAAACTGGTGCTGGTGGTTCAGCTCCTAAACATGTTGATCAGTTCTTAGAGTGCGGTCACTTACGTTGGGATTCATTAGGTGAGTTTTTAGCACTTGCTGAATCATTAAGAATGATGTATCAAAAAAGCGAAGACAGCAAAATTGGTGCATTAACAGAAGGTTTAGACAAAGCAAATGAAGGTTACCTTGATAATGACAAAGCTCCAAGTAGAAAATGTGGTGAACCAGATAACAAAGCATCTCACTACTGGGTAGCACGTTACTGGGCTGAGGCACTAAGTACACAAACTGCAGATACTACATTAGCAGATAAATTTACTCCAGTTGCTGAAGAGCTGATTAAAAATGAAGAAAAAATCCTTTCTGAACTAGCAGCGGCAGAAGGAAAACCTCAAGATATCGGTGGTTATTTTCATCCTGATGATGCTAAAGCTGAAAAAGCAATGCGTCCATCTGCTACATTAAACACAATAATCGAATCAATATAAGCAAAATTATACTATACGTAAGATATACTTACGTGTAGTATTTCTTCTTTTACATGTAACCCTTTTTTATGATAACAAAAAGTGTTATATATAAAAGATGAATATTTTCATCTTATCTAATTTTATGACACTTAAATATACTTAAATGTTATGTGTTCGCACATATTGCTTAAGTGTATCTTATCGATTGTCATAGTATTTAATATTAAGGAGCATATATGAGTCAAGGAAAAAGAGTAGGGATAGTAGGTGCTGGTAATGTGGGTGCAACAGTGGCTTACTCTCTAGCTATGCTTGGATCATGTCATGAGATTATTCTTCGTGACAATAAAATAGATGTAGCAAAAGGTAAAGCTCTTGATATGTCTCAAGCAGCATCTGCTGTAAGGAGTCATACAGTAGTAAAAGTTGCTGAAGAGATGTCAGATTTGGTTGATTGTGATGTTGTTGTTGTAACAGCAGGAAGCCCCAGACTTCCTGGTATGAGTCGTGATGACTTACTGATGATTAATGCAAAAATTACAAAAGAGGTAATTCAAGGTATCGCAAAATACTCTCCAAATGCCATTGTAATAATGGTTTCAAACCCACTTGATGCTATGACTTATGTAGCACTCAAAGAGAGTGGATTTGATAGAAGCCGTGTTATAGGAATGGCTGGAATTCTTGACAGCTCAAGAATGGCTGCATTTATTCAAGAAAAACTTGGTTATGGTGGAGGACAAATCCGTGCTTCTGTTATGGGTGGACATGGTGATGATATGGTTCCTCTTCCTCGTTATTCTACTGTTGCAGGTGTTCCTCTTTCAGATGTACTTACAAGTGAAGAGATCGCAGAAATTGTAGAGAGAACTCGTCACGGTGGAGCTGAAATAGTTGGGTATCTTAAAACTGGTTCAGCATATTATGCACCTGCAAAATCAACAGCAATTATGGTGGATGCAATACTTAAAGATACAAAACAGATTCACCCATGTGCGGTTTATTTAGAGGGTGAATATGGCTATAGTGATGTAGTCTCTGGTGTACCTGTAATGCTTGGTGCAAAAGGTGCTGAAAAAATTATAGAGGTTACGCTTGATGAAAAAGAGAAATCAATGTTTGCTCAGTCGTGTGCATCAGTCCAAAAGTTGATAGATACATTAAAGAAAAACAATTTTTTTGAAGGAAAGTAGGTAATGAAAACTCGTATAGAGAAAGATACAATGGGAGAAATTGAAGTTCCACAAGATGTTTACTGGGGTGCACAAACACAAAGGAGTATTCAAAACTTTAAAATTGGTGAAGAGAAAATGCCTTATGAAATCACACGAGCATTTTCTTACCTGAAAAAAGCTGTAGCACTTGTTAATAAAGATCTTGGAAAACTTGATGCTAAAAAAGCAGATGCTATTGCACAAGCTGCTGATGATATG
>DQUE01000146.1 GCA_015662405.1 Sulfurimonas autotrophica
ATAAAAACAATCCAAAATTTAAATCTGGTTAGTTTAGAATGAGTGTTTGAAATTTAAAAATTAGTACGTTTAAAAATATAACAACAATATACTATGTGTTAAATTTGACACCTATTTTTTAAAAAAATCTATTTTTTAGAGAAGATTAGGTAGATTTTGAATTTATGGATTTATTTGGGTTGTTGTCTCATATTTGGCATGAACTCATAGTGTGATATCATGTTTGAGTATAATATACAAAAAATAGTGAAAATGGGGAAAAGATATGCAAAAGATAGATTTTGAAAAATCTTTGTTGAGAAAATAGTGAAAAAGTATCTCATAACAGCCACTCCCTCTTATCTGCAACTCAGAAAGCATATGCCAGACTTTGCGCTTTATCGTGATAAAGAGAATAAAAACTATGCGAGAGATGCACAAAACTTTGTGCAGATGTGTAAAACTTTGAAAACTCTTAAGGTATTTTTACATCAGGATTACAGGCTAGCAAAGAAGCTAGATGCAGATGGTGTGCATTTGACTTCACAACAGTTTGGCGATATTATACAAGCAAAAGCATTAGGGCTTGATGTTATTATAAGTACACATACTCATGATGAAGTAGAGAGAGCAAAAAGTATGGGGGCAGATTATGTAACCTATAGTCCGATTTTTGCAACGCCTAATAAGGGGGAGCCCAAGGGTATTTCTGCCCTAGAGGAGATTGTCAATATGACTGATATGAAAATTTTTGCACTTGGAGGCATTGTCAGCCAACAAGAGGTAGATGCCGTTGCTAAAACAGGAGTGTATGGATTTGCTTCAATACGATACTTTTTATAAAAGTTTTCCTGCCAAATAGCCACTTGCAAAACTCCATTGCAAGTTGTAACCTCCGCAAGGACCGTCAAGATTCATCACTTCTCCACAAAAATATAAACCATTTATAAGCTTACTTTGCATGGTTTTTGGATCGATCTCTTTGAGTGAAATGCCACCTCGTGTTATCATTGCCATTTTAAAACCATCATGTCCTGTGATGGTTAAGGGTGTCCAGGCTAGGAGTGAAATGAGTTTTGCTCTCTTTATACCTGCAATTTTTTTGTATTTTTCATCAACATGTATATTTGCGAGATTACAAATTTCACGACTTAGCGGAGTTGGTATAAGGGTAGAGACCAGCTCCAAAATGGTTTGTTTAGAGTTTTTTTTCAACTCTCTTTTGAAATGATTTTGTATCTGCTCTTCATTCATACCCTTTGTCAAATTGAGCACAAGTGGAACCTCTTCATACTTTTTTAACAGTGGTGTCACTTCTCGTGCAAAATCGAGAACAACAGGACCACGAATGCCATGGTTGGTAAAAATTAGATCTCCTGTCGCACGTAGTTTTTTATGTTTTTTAAGGTTTACTCGAAGTTCAACTTTTGCAATGGTATCGGCTCTGCAGTTTTTTACCCACTCCTCTTTTGTGCGAAGAGGCATCATTGCAGGGCTGAGATCTGTGACTTTATGTCCTAGTTCACTTGCAAGATTATATCCGTCACCTTCAGCACCAAGAACAGGGTAACCAAGCCCACCGGTTGCTATAATGACATTGGGTGCTAAAAAAGTATCAGTTTGCGTTTTAACACCATCTATATGTTTGCCAGTTACTAAAACTCTTGAGACTCTTTGGTTACATGTAACACTTATGTCTAACCTTTGCATCTCTTTTTGCAGTCCTTCAATGATAGTTGCTGAAGAGTGAGAAGTTGGAAAAATGCGAAACCCATCAGGGGCATGTGTCTCTATACCAATTTCATCCATAAATGCAATGAGGGCTTTATTGTCGAATGCCTTAAGTGCGTCTTGCATAAAACGTCCTTCTCTTCCAAAACGAGCCATAAAGTCTTCATTTGAGAGTGTGTTAGTAAGGTTGCATCTGCCACCACCTGTGGCTTTTAGTTTAGAGGCTATTTTTGAAAGTTTTTCTAATAGTAGGACTTTTTTGCCTTCTCTTGCAGCAACGATTGCTGCCATAATACCTGCTGCACCACTTCCTACTACTATAAGATCATAATCGTTTTCATACATAGTGTAATTTTAGTATAATTGCATTAATGAAAACTTATTATGGCAACAGAGAAAAGTGTTATAAGTGTTACAGACCTAAGAGTTCGTGTATGTGCGGGCATTTTGAGCATATACAGACGCAAACAAAATTTATTATTTTGATGCATCCAAAAGAGTTTAAAAAGGTCAAAAACAATACAGGACATTTTACGCATCAAAGTCTTGATAACTCTGAACTTTTTGTTGGTATAGATTTTACATGTAACAAACGGATTAACGATATTATTGCAACACATGAGAGCTATATACTTTTTCCTTCGCAAGATGCACTCAATTTAACAACTACCTATCCAAAAAGCAGTGAAAAACCTCTGGCTATTTTTTTGATAGATTCGACTTGGGCATGTACAAAAAAGATGTTTACACAAAGTAAAAATTTGCAAAAACTCAAACACATAAGTTTTACAACAACAAAAACTTCACAGTATCAGATAAAAG
>DQUE01000185.1 GCA_015662405.1 Sulfurimonas autotrophica
TGTATATACTTTTGTACGCATCATCTATTGTTATTGCAACTGTTTTATTGGGAAGTTCTCTCTTTTGTAGTAAATATTTAACTACTTTAGAAAATGGCCAAACAGTATAATTATTATCTACAAGATATTTGATTTGCTGTGTAAAAAGTTCTTTAGAAATATTTGTTGATGGGTATTTTGTTTCATCAAATCTATGGTATTGCAAAATTACAGCATAATTTTGATTAGCAAATAGAGCACATTGGACAAAATTTAAAAAAAATAAATAATAAATCAGCTTCTTCATAACCACATTATACATAATATTTTGAAATATTTGGAATATTTGGAATATTTCGATATAATCTTTTTTTATTTTAAATTAAAGGCACTATTTTTGAGTAATTATACAAAAAAACTAATTTATCTTATTTTAACATTTGTCACCCTGATTGCTGGTTATGCATATTTACGATACGCTTATAGAGTAACAGATGCAACACCTTTTACACAAGAGATTGTTTTAATCATTTTAGGTACTATTGCTACTGTTTTCATTACAGCCCTACTTCTTAATAAACAAACAGAAGTAGAAATCGAAAAAGAACAAAATATCAAGTTTCTTGATTTAAAAGCAGCAACGTACGAGAGGCTGCTAGATCTTATGGAAGAGATGGCAGATGCAAATCTTTTAACAGATAAAGATATTACGAAATTACAATTTGTAACGCACAGGCTAGCTATTTTTGCTTCACCAGCTGTGTTAAATGAGTATAATAATTTTCTCAAAGTTGTATCAGAACTCTCTAAAGACGGAACACTTAGTAATGACGATCAGCAACTTGGTGAAGCGCTCGGAAAACTTACAGTACAAATCAGGTTTGATCTACTTAATGAAAATCCAACGCAAAAGAGTTATACTGCAGAACAGATCAAAAAACTCATAAAAAAGAATTCTGACAGCTCCTCAAATATCAATATAAGCTAGTCACCCCAGTGCAATTTCTCTTTTAACACATCAAAATAGTTAAACTCTTCTCTATGAATGAGTTTTACCCTCTTTTTCGCTAGTTTAATATGTATGCTCTGCCCTATTTCAAGCTCATGTTTATCTTGCCCATCAATAATCACCAACGCTTTATCTTGTGGTGTTTTCATCTCTATAGAAAATTTTCCTGGTAAAACAACAGGTGTTTGTGTTAATGAATGTGGGCAAATTGGAGTGAGTGCAAACACATCGGTCAAAGGAAAGAGTACAGGTCCTCCAGCTGAAAGGTTATATGCAGTTGAGCCTGTCGGTGTAGAAACAATAACACCGTCACCATAGTACGTATTAAAAGATTTTGAATCAACGAGTGTTTCTACATGTATCATATTGGAAACAGATGGTCTTGTTACAACAATATCATTAAAAGCGTAGAGTGTTACCTCTTTACCATTTTGAATAATTTGTGCTTCAAGAATTGAACGCTCATCCATTCTATAGTTTCCCTGTACCAAATTTGACACAAATTCATCAAGTTCATCAAGATTAATATCTGCTAAAAATCCCAAGCTTCCTGCATAAACACCAAAAACAGGTATGTCATACTTAAAAGAGCGTCTTACAGTTGATATAAGTGTACCATCTCCACCCAATGTCACAAGAGCATCAGCACTCTGACATAAATGTTCAAACTCCATACCCATAACACCGATCATTCCAGCACTGATACTCTCTATAACAACATCAATCTGATGCTTTTTGAAAATTTTCTCAAGCTTAAAGTAGTTCTTTTTCAACTCTGGCGTAGATGGACGCAGTATCACACCAATCTTTTTAATAGTTTTTCTTTCCAAGTTTGCTCTTTTGTCTAATAATTTTGTCAATTATACTATATTTCGGTATAATCGCGAAAATTATTTTCTAGAGGACTCTATATTTTGAGAACGCATTACTGTACAGATTTAAATGAAAAAAATGTTGGAGAAGATGTCGTACTGACTGGTTGGGCGAATAGTTACCGTGACCATGGTGGAATCATTTTCATAGATTTACGTGATAAAACAGGACTAATTCAGCTTACATGTGATCCTGAAGACTCTCAAGAAGCACATAAAGTGGCAAATGATGTTCGTGATGAATATGTTTTAATTGCCAAAGGAAGAGTACGTCTACGTGGTGAAGGCCTCACAAATCCTCGTTTACAAACAGGTGCTATTGAAATAGTAGTAACTGAACTCATTATAGAAAACAAATCTGCACCTGTTCCTTTTGTGATTGGTGATAAAAATGTCGGTGAAGAGACACGACTAAAGTATCGTTATTTAGAACTTCGTGATCCTAACATGTACGAGGTATTTCGTTTACGTTCAAAAGCAGCAATTGCTGCAAGAAATATTCTTGACAAAAACGGCTTTTTAGAGGTGGAAACACCAATTTTAACAAAATCAACACCAGAGGGTGCAAGAGATTATCTCGTGCCTTCTCGTGTGCATAATGGTGAATTTTACGCACTTCCACAATCACCGCAACTTTTCAAACAACTCTTAATGGTTGGTGGATTTGATAGATATTTTCAAATTGCTAAATGTTTCCGTGATGAAGATTTACGTGCTGATCGTCAACCTGAATTTACACAAATAGATGTCGAGATGAGTTTTTGTAATCAAGAGGATGTTATAAAGATAGCAGAAGAGCTTCTTGTTGCGATGTTTGATGCCTGTGGTATTGCAATCAAGCCTCCTTTTAACCGTATCACATACAGAGATGCAATGGAGTGGTATGGGTCTGATAAACCAGATTTACGATATGACCTTAAAATGGTAGATGTCATTGATATATTTGAGAGATGTGACAATGAAATATTTACAAATATCGCTAAAAAACCACATGTAAACCGAATAAAAGCGCTCAAAGTTCCTGGTGCTGATCTCATCTTTTCAAAACGCGAAATGAAATCTTTTGAAGATTATGTTCGCAAATTTGGTGCACATGGTCTTGGCTATTTTCAAATGAAAGAAGATGGACTAAAAGGTCCTTTGACGAAATTTTTCTCCCAAGAAGATATTGCACTCATTATAGAGCGAACAGAGTTAGAGGTTGGTGATGTTGTATTTTTTGGTGCAGGTGAGAAAAAAGTTGTTTTAGATTATATGGGAAGATTTAGAAACTTCATAGCTGAGCATGAAAAGATGAATCTCATTGATGAGAATGCTTTTGAATTTGTATGGGTTGTTGATTTTCCAATGTTTGAAATTGAAGATGGTCGTGTCAAAGCACTCCACCATCCATTTACAATGCCAAAAGATACAGATAAAGATGATATAGAAGAGATAGAGTCTATCGCTTATGACATTGTTTTAAACGGTACAGAGCTTGGTGGCGGGTCTATTCGTATCCACAAAGAAGAGGTACAAGAAGAGGTTTTTAAACTTCTTGGCATTTCTGAAGAAGAGGCACAAGAAAAATTTGGTTTCTTACTTGATGCACTTAAGTTTGGTGCACCGCCACATGGTGGTTTCGCATTAGGTTTTGACAGACTCATGATGCTTTTAACGAAAAAAACAAGTATTCGTGATGTGATTGCATTCCCTAAAACGCAAAAAGCCTCTTGTTTGTTAACTAAAGCGCCAAGTCCTGTTGATAATACGCAATTACGTGACTTGCATATACGTCTGCGTGAACAAACAAAGGTATAATAGTATGTCAAATAAAAAAAAACTCTTTCTTATTATCGGAGCTCCAGGCTCTGGTAAAACTACTGATGCCGAACTTATAGCAAAAAATAATCCTCATATTACACACTACTCTACAGGTGATATGTTACGTGCGGAAGTTGCTAGTGGTAGCAAAAGAGGCAAAGAGATAGACAAGTACATCACAAAAGGTGCAATTGTTCCTATAAATATAGTAATAGAGACTATAATAAATGCAATTAAATCATCTCCAACTGACACTATTATAATAGATGGTTATCCAAGAAGTATCGAGCAGATGCTCGAGCTTGACAAGTATTTGCAAGAACACAAAGAGATTGAACTTGTCAGCGTTATAGAAGTAAAAGTGAGTGAAGAGACTGCAAGAGAGAGAGTACTTGGCCGTGCTCGTGGTGCAGATGACAATAATGAAGTGTTTGATAAGCGCATGCACGTCTATACAGAACCATTACAGCAAATTAGAGATTTTTATACAAAGAAAAATATGCTCAAAACAATTTCTGGAGAAGAAAGTATTCAAACAATAGTTTCTGAGATGGAAGATTTCATTCAATCAAAAATCTAAAGGCTCCAACCCGTGCAAAAATTTATTTTAAAACTTTTTCCTGAAATTATGATCAAAGGAGCATCTGCAAAGCGTCAGATGGTTGGTCAACTCTATAATAATCTTCTTACAATTCTACAAAATATTAACCCAGAAATAGAGGTCAAGAAATACTCTGACAAAATTGAAGTCTTCACGCCAAAAGATGTTTTGTCTGAAGTCCGACAAAAACTTTTAGATACTCCCGGAATTGAGCAAATACTAGAAGTGCTGCAGTTTGACAACATGGATAGTATCGATAAAATAAAAAGAAAAATTCATGAACTTGTAGCAGATTCACTACACGGTAAAACATTTGTGGTAAGAGTCAAACGCACTGGCAAACACGATTTTAGCTCTATTGATATAGAAAGAACTGTTGGCGGATATCTTTTAGCAAAGACAAAAGCCAAAAGTGTTTCACTAAAA
>DQUE01000152.1 GCA_015662405.1 Sulfurimonas autotrophica
TTATGAACACTATGGCAAGATTTACAGTTACCTACACCACCATCAGGATAGACATTACCAATACCATAGTTTGGCCAAGTTTCAGCCGTTGGTTGTTTGTTTGCATCAAGTTCAATAATTGAACCATGGCACTGCATACATCCAGTAGCCTCAGGTGAGTTTTTCAACTTAGGATGATTTCTCCCTTCAAGTTTATGCATTAAAGCTTGCATACCTGCTTTTGCACGAACCTGAATAGCTCCACGAGCATGACCACTTTTATGAAACTCTTCAACCTCATTAGGGTGACATTTTGCACAAGTATTTGGACTCACAAGTACAGAAACATAAGTTTTTGTACCCTTCACACCAGGACAGTTTTGAGCTGCCATCGGATTATCTTTTTCAACGCTATGACAATCTATACAGGTAACACCAACATGACCATGTCGACTCTGCTTCCAATCGTTCACATGACCAGGTATTTTTTCAGCATGACACTCAATACAGCGCTTTGCCTCTGCTGTCATCCCACGAGTAACCTTTAAGTTTTTATGGCTAAGATCTCCTATATATTCTTTCGCTTTTGCCGACGCATTAGCCGATACACTCAATGCCGATGCCAGCAAAGTTGCGATCACCAGTGACTTAAATTGCATTAACCCCTCCTTTTGTGATATGAAATTCACTTTTTCTCCTTAATTTTAATTTGAGAAATATAGTCACCTAAATTATGATGACCAACATTGTTATGACACTCAACACACCTCTTCTTTTTATCAAGAAAATATGCCTTATGAGCTATAAAACCTTTAGGTGTGCCCATTGTTGCCTCTTTGAGATTACTGTGACAATGCAAACATCCACTGTCATATACAAAATGTTTAGCATGTTTACGTTTTGCCTGCCAATCAATCTTGCTTTTGTCATATGTAAGCTCAGCCCAAGCATCATGAACACCTGTTTTTGCCTTTTCCACCAAATAACCCATAAGAGAGTCATGTGGTAGGTGGCAATCAACACATTTTGCTGTTAATCCCTCTTTGTTGTTCCCTCCATGTGTATCAGCCAAATAGGAGTCTGCCATAGGCTGCATAGTATGGCACTGGGTACAAAACTCTTTTCCACTGGTCTCTTTTACCATAACCGCTGTTGTAAATGAGCCAACTGTACCTACAACTATTCCTATCAAGATGATTGCAAATAGTGCTATCTTCGACAAGTTCTTCCTCTCTTGCTTCATTGGCAACCCCTGACTTTAGTTTTGACCAAAACTTAAATTTTATTTTTACTTCATCAGCAAAGAAATGAAACAAAAAAAACTTAAGAATTAACAAAATTATATAAAGAAACATATTAAACTGGACTTAAAAATGTGATATATTAAACTATAACAATCACAGCAAACTCCCATTCTAGTTAAATTACAGGGTTAAAATATAAAAAATATCTTAAATAAACTTTTATATACTAATCTTTATTTCAAAACACTTCTTCTTTTCATCGGCACATAAATTTACACTACCGCCATGTGCTTGGGCAATTTGACGAGAAAGTACAAGTCCTAAGCCATTTCCTTTGAGTTTTGTACTCTTAAATGCCTCAAAAAGATCTTTTTTATTCTCTAGTGCTATACCGTTATCATAAATTTTAAAGATATGATATGCTTCATCAGTTTCATGCGTTACAACAACCTCTCCCTCTTCGCTCTCACCCTCTTCTATTGCATCAATAGCATTAGTGATAAAATTTGTAAAAAGCATCTCAAGGAGATCTTTATCCGCATACATGCTAAAATCATCTTCAGGAAAAATAAATTTTATATTTTTTGAATACTCATAGTAATAGATAGAGGCATCAAGAGACTCTCTAATCTCTCTCCAATCAACCCTACTCTTGTGTGGCTGAACACCTTTTGAAAACATTAATGTTGCTTTAATAATTCTATCGATTCTATAGACTGATTTTTGTATCTCTTCTACTATAGGGATATTTTCTTGTTTTACGCGTTTTATAAGCGTAGAACTCATTAAAGAGATTGCGCCAATTGGGTTTCTTATCTCATGGGAGAGATGTGCTGCCATCTGTCCCATTGTTGCAAGATTCTCTTTGCGTTTTTGCTCTGTAATATCTGTTGCAGAGAGCATAATTTTATCTTTGTAAGATGCACTCTTTACAAGGTAGGAACGCTCATGAAAGGTTATCTCATAATCTTCATCGCGATACTCTAAAAGCTTGAGAAGTTCTGACAACTCTCTTGCATGAGAATTTTGCAAAAATACCGTAGCATCACTATTGAGAATCCAAATAGCATTAGGAAGGAACTCTACAACCTTCTCAACAGTGTCTTGCAGATGAGCATATGAGGCTTTAAGATCATTAAACTCATTCTCTACCTTATATGTCTGTTGAATGAGCAGATCAAGTTCTTGCGGAGTTATTGCTGCCATTATGCCCTGAATTCTATTAAAATTTTATATAACGAATGCGCATCATCACTGCCTGCAAGCTCTCGTATAGAGTGCATAGCAAGTGTTGGAAGACCTACATCTATAGTATCTATTCCTATGCGTGTAGCAGTAATTGGCCCTATGGTAGAACCACACCCCATGTCACTTCTTGTCACAAAATTCTGTAGTGGTATATCTAAAATAGTGGCAGTATGTTTGAATTTTGCCACTGTTTTATCATTAGATGCATAGCGCTGATTTGCATTTATTTTGATAACAGCACCTCTATTTATATATGGTGCATGGTTGCTATCATGTTTTGTGGGGTAGTTTGGATGAA
>DQUE01000099.1 GCA_015662405.1 Sulfurimonas autotrophica
AAGGCAATAATTCCTATATATTCGGCTACTTCAAACACAAACAAAGCCCCTCAACTATTGCTTTTTTCTCTAAGGCTTTAATCCTCTTTTCAAGGCTTTGTGCATCATCTTCTGGTAATATCTCCAATGACTTTTGTAAAATGATTCTTCCTTCATCATAGTTTTCATTGACTTCATGGATGGTGACACCACTCTTTTTTTCTCTATTTTTTATCACTGCTTCGTGAACAAATCGACCATACATACCCTCTCCACCATATTTTGGAAGCAAGGAGGGGTGTGAATTGATTATTGTAAAGTTTGTAGTAAGCAAAGGAGAGAGTTTTTTCATGTAGCCTGATAAAAAGATATATTCACATCTGTTTTCTTTGAGTAATTTATAAATTGCACTGTCAGGGTCGGGATCTGTTTTTGCATTGATTACTTTCGATGGAAAGTTATATTTTTTTGCTTTTTGTAAAACTTTTGCATCTGGATTATTTGAAATAACAAGAACAATATTGAGTGCTAAAATTTTATTTGCTATCGCCTCAACAATTGCATCAAGACCACTACCATTATGGGATGAAAGAATTGCTATATTTTTCATACTATCTAATCTTGAGTGTAATAAGAGCTAAGATGTTGGAGAGTATGGCAATAATCCAAAATCTTACTATGATTTTGTTTTCGGCCCATTTTTTCATTTCAAAGTGATGATGAATCGGTGCCATCAAAAAGACCCGTTTTTTGCGAAGTTTATAACTTCCTACTTGCAAGATGACAGAGAGTGTTTCTATGACAAATATAGAACCTATAAGAAGTAAAAGAATTTCACTTTTACTGATAATAGCAAGGTAGCCTAAAAATGCACCAATAGTTAAAGAACCACTATCACCCATAAAAACTTCTGCCGGATGACAGTTATACCATAAAAATCCGCTCAAGGCACCTACAAGTGCACTAGCAATTATAGCCACCTCGCTTACTTCAAAGTGAGGTATGAGAAGATAGGAGCTAAATTTTATGTTACCTATAATATATATGATAATACTAAAGGTTGTGAGTGCAACTATAGAAGGGACAGTTGCAAGTCCGTCAAGTCCATCTGTAAGATTGACCGCGTTTGAAGTAGCAATAATGACAAAAACCCAAAAAATTATGGCAAATTTTCCCATATCAAGCAGGGGCTGTTTGAAAAATGGTACATAAAGATCAGTATTAAAATCAGCAAAATAACATAAAAAACAGGCAATAATTAAAGCAGAGATAATTTGTAAGAGTAGTTTAGTTCTTGCTTTAAATCCTGCAAGGTTTTCATTTTTTTTGATTTTTGCAAAGTCATCTTGAAATCCGATCAGTCCAAAAAGAAAAAGCGTAAGTAATCCACCAAGGGTATAAGCATTTTCAAGACGAGTAGTCAGGAGTGTTGCAACAATTGTTGCACCTATAAATACAACGCCACCCATGGTTGGTGTTGCAATTTTTTCTTGATGTCTTGAGGGTGCTAGTTCATTGATAGGCTGCACACTTGATGTTTTTTGTGCCCAGCGTATAAATTTTGGCATAAGATAGAGTGTGAGTGCTAAAGCTATAAAAAAAGCGATACCTGCACGAATAGTGATATAACCTAAGATGTTAATATCAAGAAATTGATGTAGAAAATAGAGCAATAAAGTCTCCTCGTGTAAATCTTGTTTATTTTTTGAAAGTGACATTATAGTATAATCACACAATAAAATTATTGAATAGGAATAAAATTGAGTAAAAAAGCAATTTTAGTTATTACTGATGGTATAGGTTACTGTGCAAAAACAGAGCATAATGCCTTCTATAATGCAAAAAAACCTACATATGACAAACTTTTTAGTCAAGTGCCACACTCTTTAATAGATACTTTTGGACTAAGCGTTGGACTTCCTGAAGGGCAAATGGGTAATTCTGAAGTTGGACATATGAGTATTGGAAGTGGTCGTGTTTTGTACCAAGATTTAGTAAAGATCTCTTTGGCTCTACAAGATGGTTCTTTGGAAAAAAATGAAGTTTTGCAAGAGCTGTTGCAAAAATCTGACAGATTACATCTTATAGGACTTATGAGTGATGGTGGAGTCCATTCACATATAGATCATTTTATGGGAGTTGCTGATATTGCAGCCAAAAACGGTAAAACTGTCTTTTTACATCTTATTACAGATGGAAGAGACGTTTCGCCTACTTCGGCACAAAAATATCTTGAAAAGGTAAAAAAGCATTGCAATGAAAATGTGCGTATTGCTACAATAGCTGGACGTTTTTATGCAATGGACAGAGATAACCGTTGGGAGCGTATTAAGCGTGCATATGATGCTATAGTTAATGCTGAGCCTAAAACAGATATGACTCCGGAGGTTTATATTGGGCACTCTTATTCTATAGGTGAAACAGATGAGTTTATTGAGCCAACTGCATTTGAAGGGTACGAAGGTATGCAAGAGGGCGATAGTGTTCTTACGATAAATTTTCGAAGTGATAGGATGAGAGAGCTTGTAACTGCTCTAGCAGATAAAAGGTTTTCTCAGTTTGAAAGAGGCGTAGAAGATCTTCATTTGGCAACAATCACAGAGTATGATAAAAGTTTTTCCTATCCTGTAATGTTTAGAAAAGATGTACCGAAAAATACCTTGGCTGAGGTTATTGCAAATGCAGGACTACGGCAACTCCATACTGCTGAAACTGAAAAATATGCCCATGTGACATTTTTTTTCAATGGTGGAATTGATGAACCTTATGAGAATGAAACGCGAGTGCTTATTCCATCACCGAATGTAAAAACATATGACATGCAACCCGAAATGAGTGCACATGCAGTTGGCGAAGCAGTTTTAAAAGCGATGGATGCGGAGTATGATTTTATAGTGGTGAATTTTGCAAATGGTGATATGGTTGGGCATACCGGTAATTTTGAAGCGGCAAAAAAAGCTGTTGAGGCTGTGGATGCAGAGCTTGGAAAAATCTATGAAAAAGCGAAAGAAAAAGAGTATGCTTTTGTTTTGACAAGTGATCATGGAAACTGTGAAGAGATGCAAGATGAGCATGGAAATGTTTTGACAAACCATACGGTAGGGAAGGTTTGGTGCTTTGTAGATGCAGAGGGTGTCAAAAAAGTAAAATCTGGCGGACTCAATAATGTAGCTCCTACAATTTTACAGCTTATGGAGCTTGCAATTCCAGCAGAGATGGATGAGAGCTTGATATGAGTTTTTGCAACTTATTAAAGCTATAAAGAATAAAAAATAGAGGAGAGTAGATGAAATTTTCTGGAAAGAATGTTTTAGTAACAGGTGCAAGTAGAGGAATTGGTGCAGAGATAGCAAAAACATTGGCTGGTTTTGGATTAAAAGTATGGATAAACTACAGAAGTGGTGCAGCAGAGGCAGATGTAGTAAAAGAGGCAATAGAGTCAAAAGGCGGGAGTGCGGCAGTTATTGGTTTTGATGTAACAGATGAAGCGGCATTTATAGACGGTATAAAGACTATTGTTGATGCAGATGGGGAACTCTCTTATCTTGTTAATAATGCAGGGATTACAAAAGATAAGTTAGCATTGCGCATGAAAACAGAGGAGTTTATGGATGTCATTAACGCAAATCTGACCTCTACTTTTATCGGTTGTCGTGAATCTATGAAGGTTATGAGAAAGAAAAAATTTGGATCAGTTGTCAATATTGCTTCTATTGTCGGTGAGACTGGAAATGGCGGACAGACAAACTACGCGGCAAGTAAAGGTGGCGTTATTGCAATGACAAAAAGTTTTGCGATTGAAGCTGCAACGAGTGGAATTCGATACAATAGTCTTACACCAGGATTTATTGCAACAGAGATGACAGATGTTCTTAGCGATGAGGTAAAAAAAAGTTTTACAGATAAAATTCCTATGGGTCGTTTTGGAGACCCTAGCGAGGTTGCTGAGGCAACTGCTTTTTTACTCTCAGACCATGCAAGCTACATTACGGGAGAAACTTTAAAAGTTAACGGTGGAATGAATATGGCATAAATGTCCTCTAAGATATTTATGTTATAATTACAGGATTTTAAACTTAAGAAACAGGAGCTATAATGGCACTTTTAGACGATATTAAAGAAGTAGTAGTTGAGCAATTAAGCGTTAACCCAGATGAAGTAAAACCGGATGCAAAATTTGTAGAAGATTTAGGTGCAGATAGTCTTGATGTTGTAGAATTGGTAATGGCTCTTGAAGAGAAATTTGACATTGAAATTCCTGATGATGAAGCTGAAAAGATTCAAACTGTTCAAGATGTTGTAAACTATATCGAAAACAAGTAGTCAGTTTTTGACTTTGTTAAAAGAGGTAGAGTTGCCTCTTTAACAAAAAATATTTTTAATAGTTAATGAAATGATTGGTTTTTAAAAGTATTTTATATTTATGGAGAATATTAAATGAGAAGAGTGGTAGTAACAGGCCTAGGAATGATAAATTCTGTAGGACATGATAAAGAGAGTTCTTTTAAAGCGATATGTGATGGCGAATGCGGAATAGATACTATCACTATATTTGATCCTGAAAAATTTAGTGTGAAAATTGCTGCAGAGGTAAAAGATTTTGACCCTGCGACAGTTATGCCTCCAAAAGAGGTAAAAAAAGCAGACAGGTTTATTCATTTAGGACTAAAAGCTGCTCAAGAAGCGATGCAAGATGCTGCATTTTCTGATGGTATAGACATGGAGAGATTTGGGATTAGTGCTGGTTCAGGAATTGGTGGTCTTCCATCAATTGAAAAAAATTCTGTTATTTTAGAGACAAGAGGTCCTCGAAGAATATCTCCATTTTTTATTCCAGGAGCGCTTGTGAATATGCTTGGGGGCTTTATTTCAATCGAGCATGGAACAAAAGGTCCTAATCTCTCAAGCGTAACAGCCTGTGCAGCTGGAACACATGCAATCAGTGAAGCTGCAAAAACTATTATGTGTAATAGTGCAGAGAGAATGCTGGTTGTCTCAGCTGAGTCAGCAATTACTGGCGTTGGAATAGGTGGATTTGCCGCAATGAAGGCACTCTCAACAAGAAATGATGATCCAAAACATGCATCTCGTCCTTTTGATGCTAACCGTGATGGTTTCGTAATGGGTGAGGGTGCTGCAGCGCTGGTACTCGAAGAGTATGAATCTGCCATTGCTCGTGGTGCGAAAATTTATGGCGAAATTATCG